>JAFUGH010000033.1 GCA_017469465.1 Clostridia bacterium
AGTATATCTTGTGTTATATTATTCATAGGAAATACCTCCATCGATATTTATTTTTTGTGACTAAAAAATTATATCATATTTTTAAGGTATTTCCTTTTTATTTAATTCTGTTACTGTGACATATCTATGTTAAACCAACATGTGAAAAGTTACCTTCTTTTTTAATTCTAGTTTTTTCCTTTCCCTCTGCTTAATTACACCCATATATGTTGTAGAAAATGATTTCATCATTTCTAACATTATTTTTTTATCCTCTTCTCCTAATTCCTTATATTTACTTAAGATTTTAGGCAAACTCGTAGATAGTGATTTTTTCATTTCTCCAAATGTTTTTACTTCTGTTGAATAAAATAGTTCAAACAAAGAATCAAACATAATTTGTCTTTGCATTTCAGTAGAATTTTCTATCCATTCTTTAAAAGTTTCGCTTACATTTTCACTCATGTCTGTATTTCTTTCTGATTTCAACATTTCATTTCCTAACACTTGCCATGAATAAATATCATGTTGTAATAATAGTTTTTCATTACTCAAAGAAATTGTCACCTTTTCCTTGTGTTCCAATATTCTACCTATAATAGAATCTTGTGGAATAAAAGTTTCTATCTTATTTAGTATTTTATTATTTCCATATTTACTAATAATTTTATGATTAAACCCCGGCCCATCATAATTATCCACTTTAATAATTCTATTTTGAATTTTTTTTGAAGTAGTAATAGCAGCGTATATAGCAACATTACCACCTTTAGAGTGTCCACCAATTCTTATCTTTTTTTCAGGATAGTCTGTTGCCATTTTTTCTAAGTATTTTTTACCTGCAATTTGACAAGGTACATTGTCCATAAATCCCATATTGACGTCTTCTTTCCAACCTGTTAAAGTGCTGTCTGTTCCAATAAACGAAATATACATTTCTTTTTGGGAAAGATGAATAGTAATAGCCCCAAATTGTTTTTCAGCTTCTTCATCTGTTGTTTTTTCATAGTTTGTTACTATCATTTGATTAAAGCGATTGCTTTCACCCAAATTTTTGATTAATTCTTTATCCCCATTATATAAAAATTCCTCATTATCTAAATGTTTCATTTTCTCTGAAATTGACTGAATCGTTTCTTGAGCATCTAAATTTATCTTATCAAATCTTAGATATGAAAATCGAGCAAGAATCATACTATCTACTTCATTCAAAGGAAACTTTGAGCTAATTGGAATATCTCCTCTCCAAACAAGATAATCATTAATATTTGCCATATTGTCCTCCTACTTCTTTTCTATTTTTCTACATTAGAATTTTTTATCTACCAATATCATAACATAAAAATTATTTTTTGATAACTATTCCAAGTTCTTTTATTAATCTAAAAAAGTACTAATATGCGCAGTTGAAAAACCTGTTCTTTCCATTATATTTGTTAAAATTTCCACTGTATCATCTATCATCACTAACTTATGGCCAGGTAAATCAGGATATTTCTCTTTAATGCCAATTAAAACATCTGTTTTTTGAATATTACTTTGCACAGAATACACATGTTCTTTTGGAATACCATAATATTTGTTAACAAAATTTTTCTTATCTTCTACTTCATTTTCGCAAAAAGCTTTTGTAATGACAAATATTTTATTAGCATCTTTAGACTTGATAAATTCCTGCATTCGTTTACATACAAAATCTTCAGTATAAAAATTAGAATTTTCTTCATACATCTTAGTCCATGTTTCATCATCTTCTCCATAGTGATTATATTCTCCCCATTCCATTACCGCTAATACACCATCTACATCAAAAACTAAAATGCTTTCGTCATCATTTAATATTTCTCGAATCTTGCTCACTTTTTCTCCTTCTTTCTTGCACAATAGTACAAAATTTCTATATTCTTTATTCATTCTACACTATAGCTAAAGTGCTATTCATATCTAACAAAAAGAGCCATCAATAATATTTACTGAAGACTCTTTTTTATATTATTCTTAAAAATGTATGAATTGAATTCTAAAATGCTGTACCAAAAGCATCTAATGTATATCCTTCAGCTCCACTTCTTGCAATACCTACATTATGTTTATGTCTAATCCATTGTCCATCTACTTCACCAGTACCAGCTGTAAATTGCATCATATCTTCATATCCATCAACTATTTTTAATTCATATTCAGCTTCAAAAACAATATCTCCTTCATTTAATTCATAATCTTTTAATAATTCATTTGATGCAATTTCTTCAGCTGTATAAACTTTTATATTAACAGGATTAACTTCCTCTACAACATCAGGATAATTAGATTTATAATGTTGCTCAAGTACAAGAGCAACCATTCCTTCATCTGTATTTCCAACACCAGTTTGATTTTTAGAAGTCAATATTGCTGTATTGCTCTCTGCATCATAATCAACATCAACCCCTACAAGATTAGCAACAGTTCTAAGTGGTAAATATGTTCTATCATGATATGTAATAGGATATTGTACCTCACTTGTTGTTTCATCTTTAAATTCTTGCACCTTACCATCTAACGTAACTTTGATTTGATCATTTAATATTGCCTGAATTTGAGAATTAGCCATTACTAATGATGCTCCCGTAAGTACAATACCTGTTGTCAATCCTAATAAAAAGCCTTTTTTCATATAAAAACCTCCTCATTTTATTTTTTTTACCATTATAGCGTATCATTATTAGATAGAAATGTCAATTAACTATTTACCATGTTACTATTTTTTCATCAGATGAGTAATCAACTACTAAAAAACTAATGAATTAATTTTTGGTAAGTTTTCAGTTAAGTAATCGATACAAAATTCAATTTCTTGTTTTTGTGTCTCATTATTTTTTTCTATAAATCTTGTTCTAAGCCATAGTACTTCTAAATAGCTAATTATACTTGCTTCTTCCATCACTTTTTCTTTATATTCTTGTGATTTGCCTTCAAAATAATAATCAAATGTTAAATCTAAAATTTTTTTACTTTGCTCATAAGTAATTCCCAAAAACTCTTGAGGATTATTATGATTCACACAAGCAAATCCTAAATAAGTTGCATAGATAGCCCCTAACTCAAAAATCGGATGTCCCAGTGACAAAGTATCCATATCAATTAAAAGAAGTTCTCCATTTTGTAGCATCATATTTTTAATATGAAAATCACCATGAAGCATAGTGTTTGTTTCTGGAATACTTTCTAACCATTGAATTAATTGTTGCACTGTTTCTGCCGAAAGATAATTAGCACAATCTTTTACCCAAGAAATCTTATTCTCTTTTTGACTTGGCAACTCATTTGAAGAAAGAGTTGTACTATGAATCTTCTTTAGCACCTCAACACTTTCTTGGACAAGCTTATCAATGTCTGCACCATCCACAATTAATTTTTGAAGTGACTCAGAATTTAAAAGTTCAAAAACAGAACCATACAAATCTCCAACCTTCACAATATCATACGGAATTGCAGTTGGAATACCCATAACAAATGCTTTTCGTGCAAGCTCTATTTCTCTTTTCACCGAATCAATAGAATTTCCTTTCTTATATACCTTCACAATTGTTTCAGGGTCAATTCTATATACGACTCCATAAAAACCTTCTCCAATCTTTTCACAGCCATCAATAGAGATTTCTCTTAGGGCCTTTGAAATATCCATCATTTCTGTAAATCCTGTCATTTCAAACACTTCATAAACTTCAGATTTACAATTAATCACTTTTGTTGTATCATTTTTCTTTTTAAAACGAAGAATCATACGAAGTCCTGCACTGGAAATATATTCTAATTTTTTTGCATCAAAAATAAGCTCTCCATTAAAATCATTTATTTCTTGCTCTACTGTTTTTTCAACATCTTCTACATTATTTGAATCAATTCTACCAGAAAGTTCAATTATTTTTTCCATTATTAATCTCATTCCTTTCTTTATGGTACACATACTTATTCTACTGTTAGTATATCACTAAATCCCGTTATATCAAAAACTTCTTTAATACTATCATTTACGTTTTTGATAATCATTACACCTTGCAAACTCATTTTCTTTTGACAGGAAAGCAAGATTCTAAGACCTGCAGAAGATATATATTCCAATTTTTCGAAATCAAATGTCAACTTTTTAATCCCATCTATGTTTTGCACTTCATTTTCCAAATCAGATGCAGTATTGGTATCTAATCTTCCTTCTAATGCAATAACTAGCTCATTATCCTTTACACTTTTGTTAATTTCCATCATAAAAACATCCTTTCTTTGATTATAATATTTTTGTGATTTTTAATACATTTTTTTGATTTTCGTAAGTATACTCTACTTGATCCATTATTTGTTTCGTAATAAAAATACCAAGCCCACCAACTTCTCTTTTATCAGCTGAAAGCGTTATATCGGGGTCCTCTTTTTCTAATGGATTAAATGGAATACCATTATCTTCAAAAGTAATCATAACTTGTTTTGCTCCATCATAATTAACAATAACTTTACAAGTTCCATCATCATTTTGGTATGCATAATTTGCAATATTAACAAACACTTCCTCAACTACTAGATTGATTTGCATAATTGTCTTATCATTACAGCCAAATCTTAGAAGTATATTTTGTATAAATTCTTGTACACGAGACAGTTCTTGATTATTTGCTTTAAAACATTTTTCTTCTTCATAACCTTTTTTATTTTTCATTTTATCTATTACCTCCAAAATGATACTATCATCATATTGTTGAGCATTTTTAATAAGTTCTATTTTAAACCCCATTTTCTTCAAATTCATCTGCCACTTTTTTTACTTCTTCTTCCGCCCCCAAAAAAGCTTCTAAAATAAGTGGATCAAAATAAGTTCCAGAATATCCACGCATAATTGAAATTGCTTCATCAAATGGAACCGGCTCTTTATAACTTCTGCGTGAAACAATTGCATCAAACACATCAGCAACAGCCATAATACGTGCAGAAAGTGGTATTTCTTCGCCTTTAAGACCAGTTGGATAACCTTGACCATTCCATTTTTCATGATGAAACTCAGCAACATTCTTTGCTTCTTGCAAATATCCTACTTCTTCTCCGCCTATTTTATCAATTGCGTATTGTATGATTTTAGCACCATAAGTTGTATGTGTCTTCATAATTTCATATTCTTCATCTGATAATTTACTTGTACCAAGCAAAATCTTATCTGGTATATGTATTTTGCCAACATCATGTAAAGGTGCACCATTAATTGTATTATAAGCAAACTTTTCTGTAATCATATCCTGATAAATTCCACGTTTTTTCATTTCTCTAATAATAATTTCTACATACGCTTTTGTTTTCTTAATGTAACTTCCTGTTCCTTTGTCTCGACTTTCCACCATTTCTGCAATAACCATCAACAAACCATTTTGCATATTTGTAATGGTTTCCGCCTGTTTCATGATGTCGTCTGCAAACTCTGTACTTTCTCTAGTAGTCATTGCGATAGCACTATACAATTTTCCTAATTCATCATTTCTTTTATGATATTGCAAATGAAAAATACGTTCTTCATTTTCTTTGCGCTTATCATTTGTATCATAGGCAAAATCACGTGTAACATTTGTTAGCATATTAATGGGATGAACAAAATTTGTATCGATATACCACAAAATCATTAGTACAAGCAATATAAAAGAAATTATAATAATTGGTCCTGTCGCAACAAAGTAGTTCCAAAAATTTTCTTCTAAAGCTGTATTTTGAAAAAAAATGTAACTCATTACCATTGTAATAATTACCATTAATACAATTCCTGTCATCAATACTCCCAACATTTTATAACGTATTGAAATAAATCTTTTTTTATTTTTCATTAATAAAAAAGTCACCCTTTCTTTTCTTTAAAAAGAAATTCAAGCATTGTGATATCATCAAATTGACTAGCATTTCCCACAAAGCGATCAATATCATTTTTGATACCTTTTATTGTATTTTCAACATTTTCTTCTATATGATGATTTAAATAATTTTGCAGTCTTTCTTCGCCATATAATTCATTTTTTTCATTTGTCGCTTCTGTTACTCCATCGGTGTATAGGAATAATTTGTCTCCAGGTTCTAACATTGCTTCATGTTTTATGTATTTCGTATTTTCCATTGCTGCTAAAATTAAGTTCGGCTTTGTTTTTAAAAATTCAAATTTATTTTCTCTTTTTACATAAACAAGAGGTGGATTATGACCCGCATTAACAAATTCTAATTTTCCATCTTTTAAATTCAATATGCCAAACCAAGATGTAACAAAATGATTAGATTGGTTGCCTTCACATAGCATATTATTGACACTGTTAAACACTTCATCAACAGGCTTTCCATTTAAAGCAGTATTTTTGATTAATGTTTTTGTAATCATCATGATTAAAGCTGCAGGAACTCCTTTACCCGATACATCAGCTATTACAATTGCTAAATGATTTTCATCAATTAAGAACATATCATAAAAATCTCCACCTACTTCTTTTGCAGGCATCATATTAGCATATATCTCAATTTCTTTATGTTCTGGAAATGGTGGAAATATAGACGGTAACATGTTTTTTTGTATTGCATTTGCAAGATTTAGCTCTGATTCGATTCTTGCTCCTTCTTCACTTAACTCTTTTTGTTTTTCTATCATATTCTTTCCTGATTGTGAAATCTGAGCACAAGCAAAAGCTATTACCGTACTATAAATAACTAATTTAGGTAAATAAGATTGTAACATGATATATTTTACTACTTCTTTTTCATTTAAATCTAAACTCTTTACAGCATTCAAAATATTAGTTTCAATTGTCATAGTAGTTCCTTGAGGAAGTTCTACATAGTTTAAGTCTAGCAATCCAAAATGAGCCCCTAAATATTCTGAAATGCCAAGCATAAAAATAGAAATGATTGCGACAAATATTGTAAATTTTTTAGAGTAGTATCTTGCTGCTAATAATATAGGAATAATCAATAAGAGCGTTGCGGTATACGTTAAAAGTGAATATATCGCACCTATAGAAACTGTTAAAAAAATAAGCAATACATACTTTAAATATTTACCTTTCCCTTTTAAGAGAAAAGCTATTAATGATGGAATCAATAAAGTAAAAACACTTCTTATTGTGGCATCTAACATCATGCTTTTGTTAACATTAAATAATCCAACTAAAGTAAAAATATAAATAATTATCGCTGTAATAAATATATTAAACATTGTTGCAGCAACAACGATATTGGCATGTCTTTCATTTTCCTTTAAAACATCGTCACTTGTAAATATACTTTTAAACTCTGCAAAAAATTTTATCACACCACTCATTTTTCACACCCCAATTATTATACATTATTTCATTCTTTTCATACGATAGACATATGCTACTATAATTGTTATTCCTAATATTGGTATCGATAGTGACATCAAGACATGTATTAATTGTATAAATGCAAACATTCTCACAATCAAACAAATTTCAATAATCAGTTTTAATACTACTGCAATAGATATATATGATAAAGCTATCTTTTGGGAATCTAAATTGTCTGCAAATTTAATAATGTTGGCAAAGCAAATTAGATTACAACAATTAATTAATAACACATTATTGGGAGACAAACCAAAATCAGATATATAATTTCCCGCTTGCAAAATTTGAATTCCCATAACTGCTGCATAGGCATAAATAACACCTTGAAAATAAATATTATCTTCTTTATGATAATTCTTAATTGTGTATAAAATAATCGCTAAATAAGTTACTAAATGTGTTGCAGAACCTAATATTCCAAGTAGCGATGGAGTTTTCAATTCTCTAAATAATAAGACAACCGATAAGATTGTACCACATAAGGTTAATATAATTTGAACCAATAATACGAAGTTTTTTAAGTTTTTTTCTTTATTCATAATACTCCCTCCTATAATAATTATTGTTTTTTAGTAACATTATCACCATAAATAGTTTTCCAATCATTCTTCATAGAAATTGCAGTAAATCCGTTTTTTTCACAACTTTCCATCATTTTATTTGCTTTCTCTATATTACCATTTTCTCTTTCTGTATCATCACAACAAAGCATATAGGCTGCACTTTTATATTTGTTATTGCTAATTGTAAAGTTCGCCATTGCTTCATCTCCTCCACTGTTACCAAAACATAATACAGGTTGTTCGCCAATTTCTTGCTCAATCACATTCACCTTATTCATTTTTAAATTCTTAATTAAAAAATCTCCACCAGTAATTACTTTGTCATCTTTTGTAAAGGTATAATCTAGTCCATCTTTTTTTCCTTGATTAGAAGCAACTAAAGATTCATCCGAGCCAATCATTTGGCTTAAAGGAATATTGATAACTCCTTCTACAAGTCCACGCGTAATAAATCTATCTGTTCCACTAACAATATATACCTTAAAATCATTTGCTTGTAAATAATCAACAACTTCTAACATTGGCTTATAAAATGCTTCTCCATTAGTCATATTATAATATCCTTGCATTTCTTCATTTCGATATGTTTTTACATAGTTATCAAACTCTTCTAAAGTCATTCCTTTAAATGCTGTAGCAACCGCCTTACCATGTTTTACATCTAATCCTTTTGGATATTCTCCTGTTTCAAAATACGTTTTGATAATTTGTGCTGTTTCCTTTTCTTCCTCGCTTGCTTTATCTTTATAATCTACATCTTCCATTACACGATGATATAAAAGTTTATGATCAAAATAACCAGGGTCTGTTTCGCAACATAAAGTGCCATCCATATCAAACACCGCTATACGATTTTCCACCGGAATAAAATCTTTTGAATTTTCATCAGTAATTATATTCATAAATGTAGTTAGTTGTAATTTAAGTTTGCTACTATCTGTCCATAATGATAGTACATTTTCATTTTGGCTATTAGGTTCTTCATTTGCTACAATATTTTTATTTTGACTAGTAATATCTTCATTCGTTACTATTTCGATATTATTACGTAGTTTCGTATAATATAAACATGATATTACAATTAAAGCTACTAATAAAACTCCCGAAAAAACCTTCCAACCAATACTATTATCCTTCTTTTCCATTTGTTTCTCCTTCTATTTTTTTTATCATCTGCATAAATTATTTATATCATTCTTTTATTCTTTTATCAATAAAAAAATAATGTATATTATAACTTTCGACAAATTATAACAAAAATAAGAGAGTATTGCTACTCCCTTATTTTCTATTTTTATAATCATTCATTTTCTATACAGTTAAATTTACTACTCTCAACTTCTCTAATAGTATGTACCCCGCGTAACTCACTTGTCTTATTTTTCAAAGACATTTAAATTAACTTGAGAAACTCCTGCTTCACCAGCATCCTCAGTAAGATACATAGAAAGAGTACCCTCGTATGCCATGTCAGGTAATTCAATATGCCATTCTAAATAGCTGCCTTCATCTAACATAGGCTCACCAAGAAGAGCTTTAACCTCATTCTTTGTCATTCCGAAAGAAACGCCAAGGATAGACACACCTTGATCAGTCGGATCATCTGCATAGCTTGTCATGGTAATTTCCTTTGCTTCTGCTTCGGCAATGTTGATAGCAGAATCTCCTTCGTTGTAATAAGCTGGCATTATTAAATAATCCTCATTATCATCTAGATATAGATTTGCCGTGAAGAAATCTCCAGCCCCAAGTTCAATTTCATTGCGAGATTCATCTGCAGGAACGCCAGCAGCTTCTAGGTCTTTTAATTTATAAGGCATTGTCACAGAATTACCATTAATTACAACAGCAATATCTGACTTGCTAAGAGTTAACGTACCGCCCTTAGCAGACGCTACTCCTTCTGAAACATTTGACTGTGGAGGTACAGATGTGGTAAGATTACTATTTTCAGCAGGTGTCACTTCTGCTGTATTATTACTATTGGCAGAATTTAACGTATCATTCTGCTGTAGTACGCTATTGTCACTTGACTTTTCTCCACAAGCCACCAATCCTAATACCATTACTATGGCAATCATAATTCCAAATATTCTTTTCATTATTTTCCTTCCTTTCGTTTTTAATATAGGTAAATTATATTACTTATTATGAATTTAAGTCAAGATTTCGAACATAAATTTTATAAGTATTACTTCTGTTTTTTTTCTATAACCCATAATGTTGTTCCCAATACTAAGGAAAACAATAAAGGTCGAATAATATAACTATGGAATGAATAAACAAATTCTGAATTAGTTATAAATTTATAAAAAATCAAATCATAGATTGGATATAAAATCATCCCACATACAGCTATCGCTATAATTAATATTATCAAATGCTTAATGCTTCCTCTTTCAATATTCTTCATTATAAATCATCTCCTTTAATTTACTTTTTCAAAGAAAAAAGAAATTTTTAAATAACTTTTTTTCTCGGCTCTCATGTACTGCTACTGTGCAAGGATAAATCTTTCTGCACATCGATAAGCTATTGCTATTGCTTCTTCTACTTTAGCATTTCCCAATCCATTAAATCTATTGTCTCCAATTCCTTTAATAATTTCTTCTTTTGCCATAAAGTATACGGAAGGTCTGCCCCAATCACTCAAATCATTATCGTCTGCATATTTTTTATCATTTGTTATATCATATTTTGTATTGATTCCTAATTTTAATAAAACTCTTGTTAACATTGTTGCCATTTGCTCTCTTGTAATTTCTTCATTTGGTGTAAATGTTGTTTCAGATGTTCCAAGTGTAACACCAATTGCGTATGCTTTTAATACATATTCGTCATCGGTATCTACAAAAGGATTATTCATAACTAGTTCTGCTTTTGTATTACTGATTGATTCATACAATTTTACTGCAACAGCAGCAAAATCTTTCCTTGTAATTGCTTTGGTAAAATCTTTATTAGCAAACGTTGCTGGAATCAATCCCTTTTCATTAGCTTTAGTAAGTTCTTTTGTTGCCCATTCTGAAGCATTACTCCAAATAGCAAACTCTTGAGCCTCATCTGCATCTTTCTTTGCTTTTTTAGTGGAATAACTTCCACCACCAGTGGATTTTTTATACCACTTTGCATAAATAACTATGTCCTCTACAATTGGTTTATCAAACTCAAACTTTGTCGTTAATTCTTGATCAATATACCAATCATCAAATCTATAATTTTCTCTAGTAGGATTTTCAGGTTTAATGATACATTTACCATCTAGTACTTTTAATGGATTATCGTAGTCTTTTGAAAGTTCCCCATTATTTAATTCAAAAAGAACTTTGTGGTATTTTTCTTCAATGATTTCCTCACCACTTACATCCCCACTTACTTCTCCAGACGCCATCTCTTCATCTCCTGAAATAACAGGAAAATGTTCTTCATAACGTTCAGACGTCCTTGAATATGCTAAATAAACCTCATCAAGATGTGACATTACAACAGTCATAGCATCATCAATAATAGACAATGCTCCTTCAAGAGATGCTACTGCATTAAACCTACCGGATTGATACAATAGCAATGTCGAAATTGCTTTTCTAGCTTCCGTTATATTCTTTTTCAATCCATCAATTTGAAATTTTAAAGCTTTACTATATTCTTCACCATAAATGTCTTCACTTATATCAACAGCGTTCCTTTGCACTAGCTCTAAAAGCTTTAATAATCCCTCATCAGCAAGTTGAGAAATATTTTCATACTCTTTAACAATCTCTCCTTTATCATCTTTATCAACCAATAAATTACTAATTAACAAATCAATAGCCTCTATTAATAATCCATGTCCATCTGGTTGATACCTTTCATCAAATAATAAGGATACTATTTCAGGATAATTATTTGCCGTAGCCATTACAAAAGCCGTATAAAGAGCAGTTCTAGCTTGTTTAGGCTCTCTAAAATTATCGTCTATGGTACATTCTGGGTCTGCACCATAAGCACATGCTCTTATATACTCTTTTATGATATCTTCATTTGTCACATCAGGATTAATTTCATACGTATCATTATTCATATAATAATCCTTATGGAATCGACCAAATGCTTGGAACACCAAACCTTTATATTGTTCTGGTATGCTACTAATGATACCTGAAATTGCCTTCTTGCCAACTGGTTCATCCATATTATCTGCCAAATATTTGGTTACATTTGCGAATAAGTCATCAATCGTAAATGTTTCTATATCGATTTCTATTTCTAAAAAGTGTTCTAATAAATCTTTAATGATGATTGCGATTGCCTCTTTATCATCATGTACTATTCCTTCTTCTTGAAGTAACTCTGAAGTATAAGCAACATAAGTATACAAAAGCGTTTTTATTGCATCTCCAGTACTTATGGAATCACCTGAAATTGTATCATTCAATATCGGTGCTAAAAGTCCATAGGCTCCAACGAATGATTTAAGTCCCTCTTGATAATGCTTATCATTATAATCTTTACTTGAACCAATTCTTTTTGCCATGCCATCCACTTTTTCTTTCATAAAATCAGCCGGATTAACTTTCTTTCCTTTTTCCACAATACTAAGCGTTTTTAAATCAAATGTTTTTAATTTTAATTTTTTTAGTTCATTGTTCTCAGTATAAATATCATAAACATAGTCACTAATAGATTTTAATTCTTCTAATACATCCTCAATAGAACTTAATCCTTCTGTTGGATCAATGCGATTTCCATAGTGAGTATATCCCCACTCTTCTGGTGGAAGTAATGGAAAAGAATCTGAAGAAGAAATAAGATTTCTAAGACCTCCATATATTTTATCGCCTACTACTACTTTTCCACCCTTCGTATAAATAAATTCTTCACCTTGTGTATCATCTTTATATTCAGCTTCATCACGATTAGCACTAACACTAAGTTCTATATTTTTATCTAATCCATCTTTAATGGTGCGAGGCGTACCAATCGTATAGCAATACACATCTTCTGGTGTTATACTAACAACGTCTTCAAAATAATCAATACCACCACCAGCAAAGAAACCTCCTAGCATATCTGAAATGGCAGCTCCTCTACTGTATCCAGAAATCCACACCTTTATTTTTCCTTCTATTTTATTATTATTGATATATTGTTTTACAAAGCGAAGTATCTCATCCCTTGCAGCTTTAAAACCCTCGTGAATATCACCATCACCTATTGTAAAATTACCAGCCCATTCTTGCTTATAACCAGCACTTCTTGGAACTATTGCAAGAAGTGTATAAGAATTACCATCTTGCATAATACTCTTTTGTCCCACGCACACGCCCATTGAGTTTTCACGTTTTTCCGTTTTATAATATTGATTCGTTTCAACATCTTCAAATTTCATTTTTGTAAGAAAATCAATAACATTATGAGCATTATCTTCCGTGTCTATCTCATAAATATCTTTACCTTCACTATAAAAGCTAATAGAAGAAGCTGCCACTTGAATAGACAATGATTCAAGATGTTTGCAACCTAAATAGGAAGAACGTGTAAAACAATCATCTCTATACTCAAATTTATTTTGAAGTTGAACTCCTCCAATGCTTGACGAATACTGATAATCTCCTGTAATAGTACCATTAGAATCGTTTGCATCTGCATAAATAGTTGAACTTATAATAAAAATAAACAAAACTGCAATAATCATTAATAAATTAATCTTTCGTATCATAAAACAATTCTCCTTTTCTTATGAATTCTTCAAAAAGCATTATATCATAAGCATCTTAATTTTTGACCATTTTTTTACAAAACGGTGTAACTTTTTAGTTCATCTAGAGACAAACTGGACTACGTTGAATTTTTCCACACTTTACAGTCGAAACTGTTTCTAATTGCTTCTCCTCAATTGTTTCTTTTCGACAAAAGAGCCAAAGCTATACTTTTAAAATAATTTCATTCCCATTAAATTATATTTTCGAATAATTAATTAAAATTGTTGTTCCTATTTGTTTCAAAGTATCTAAATAATGATAGGTGCTATGTTATGTTTAATATGGTATCTATAAAAAAAGTTTACTCCTAAATTAAATAGTGATCTCATTGGATGGTTTAAAAAACTTTTGCTAAATACTATTCTTTTAAATATATTTTTTATAGGTCTTTTTAAAATTGACCTAATTACATTTTCTGTAACAGTATAATATGATTTTTTAATAACACTTTTTAACTTTATTTTTTTAAAGAATATGTTATCATTATCAAATTCAAAGTCTTTAATATTAATAGTTTTCTCGTAGTGTTCAAATTTTATAAGTAATTTATATAAATCCTTTGGATGCATTTTATATGTTTTTTTTGGTAATTTAATACTATCAATATTATTTAAAACTTCACAAGCAAATTCACAACAATGAAATGACTTATAGACTCTAATTCCTCCAATTAAAAACATGAATAATGCTGAAACATAATTAAATATATACTCTTTATCTTCTTTTACTGTAGTAATATAATTAGATATCTTAGTATATTCTTCATCTGTAACAGGAAGTTCAAATACTATCTCATTCAATGATGTAATATTTTTTGCTTGAAAAAAATACGATTCATTTTCTTCCATAAAGCCACCCACTAAAGGAGTTTTTATATTTTTTATTTGAAATGCATAAAATTTTTTAAATTCACTATCTAAGCATATAGAAATATGTGAATATTTAAATCTTGTAAAAAAGAATGAGCATTTATTTACAAAAGTAGGCAAACGCACCATAAAAATATATATCTTTTTCATAATTACACCCTAATAATAAATTATATACAAAATTCTAACATAACAAAGATGTCCTTTTCAATTCTAAAATAAAGTTATCATTAATTGTTATTGTACTCTAAAATGATAAACAATTCTATATTATTGAAATAATTTTTAAAGGAATAAAAGCTTCAAGGTAACGTTCTCTTAACAAGAAAGAGCCAAAACCACTCCGTTATAAATAGTTTTGGCTCTGTTATTTTTTAATTATCCATTCTTCTGTCTTTCCTTCTAATTTTTATACTTGATTTATTGTATAACCATATATATTCTTATGTCAATTCTAAAATTATAAATGAAATTAAGTCATATAATGCTTTTTAATTGCAAAACTCTTTTAATATCCTCATCACTTTTTGGTAAACATCATCACCCTTATTAATCTTGATAGCATGCATTCTATAGCGAATCGCTCCATCTACATTTTCTTGATTATCATCTATGAACAAAAAGTCTTCTGGTTTTACATGATAATACTGTATTATTTCTCGATAATATTTTAAATGTGGCTTGGTTTTGTGCATAATAGCTGAAACAAATATCTTATCAATATATTGCATATCCATCATATTACGAATATGTTTTTCAATATATGAAATATGATTTGTAGCAATACAAATGGTAACATCAGGATACTGTCTTTTTATATTTGAAAATAGAGTTTCATCTTTTATTTCAAAAAGTTTCTTGATGACGTCCTCGGCAGTTTTTAAAGCTTTCTTTCCATCAGGCTCTTATTTTTTACCATATTCATATATTCTTCAGAATTTTCAAATACTAGTATTGGTAAAATTGCTAATGTTCCAGAATAAGTCATGACACATCTTGGCAATTTCATTAAATTCGGATGTATTATAATTCATTTTTTATGATTTTTCATAATACCTTCAATCATTATATATCTCCTTATATAATAAACATTTTAGAATTCTTTAACCTATACCACAGTGTTTCAAAATACTTTTTTTCTTTTTCCTCTGAATGATATTTATATAGTTTTGATATTCTACTGTATAACAGTATTATTATAAGATTAATTATCTCTTTTCCTAAAAAATCGATCAATCTATCATAATCTACAAATTTTTCAATTTTACTAGATGAAAAAATATAATAGATAATGTCGTATCTATAGTCTCCTACAGCAGTAGTAGGATCAATAATTCCTTTAATTGTTTGATTATCAAAAATAATATTGTGAGCACCTAAATCACCATGTATATATCTAGAATCTATTTTTGAATTTTTAATTTGCGATAATGCTTTATACACAATATTTTCCTCTGTATTTCTAAATTTTTGAGGTAGAAAAATATTATTAAATTCAATCTCAGACTTTAAAAAATCATACCAACTATCATAGTCTTCATATATATATCCATATCTTTTTCTATATGTCTTTTTATAATTTTGAGTCATATTGATAATAATGTTTAAATTAGCATTAGCACTTTTCTCTGTCATTTCTTTAATGCCATTTCCCTTTATATATTCAAAAACAATAAATCTATTCTTTCTATCGCTATAAATTAGTTTTTCGTTATATTCACTATGATTCTTCTTAAAAAAAAATCGTTCTCTTTTAATAAAAACTGGATCCGCTATCTTTAATATGTATTTACCATCAATTAGATATACTTCTGACAATGTACCTTTGTTTATCTTTTCAACTTTACTTGCATTGATATTCAATTTTTCTTTCATGAATTTAAGATATACATCTATACTATATGTTTCCATATTAATTCTATCCCTCTTTCACTGCCAAAACGGTGCCAAAACGGGACAACCTTTCTGCCAAAACGGGACAACCTTTCTTGTCCGATTTTCATTTAATTCCTGCTTTTTTAAGTTTTAAGTTCATTGTGGATCTGCTCATTTTTAATAATTTTGCAATTTCTTTATCTGTAATTTTACAATTTTCCTTCAAAAAGCTGTATTGTTTTGCAATTTTTATGTCTTTCTCCATAATATTACCAAAAAGCTTTTGACATTCTTCAAATGCATAATTAACATCTCTCTTTGAATACTCATCATCAATGAATCTTGTAACCACTTTTTCACTCTTGATTATCTCATTTATATTGTCATCTGTCAAATCACAAATATCTATTATTTTCTTATCTATTTTTGAAAAGCTATTGTAACTCGAATAGCAATACTTAGAAGCATTTGTGCATATTTTTGCTTTTACAGGATTATTATGGATATATTTAATGCAGTTTATTAGATGTGATTTCGTAAATATGCTCTCACTTCTAAATCTTTCCCTAAAAACATGTCCAACTTTTTGTCTTTTATTTGTGAAATATAAACCGAATGATGTATTACTCTGAGACATCATTTTAGATATTCGGTCTATTTCTGGACAAAATGCTAAAATATGTGCATGATTATCCATAATGCAGTAAGATATATTATTTCAACATCATTTCTAAATGCGTTATGTTTTAATAGATATATCATTCTTTTCTTATTTTTATCAGATTTAAAAATATTTTTCTTTTCATCACCTTGAACCATAATGTGATAAAAGTTCGACTCATAGTAATAACGTGGTTTTCTCATTATCTAAACTCCTTTTGGTTTTAGGTTTGTCTGACAAGAAAGGTTGTCCCGTTTTGTCCGATTATTTCTTTTCAGCAATGGCCGCTTGACTTACCGCAAAACAAGGATGCAATTGAAAAAATAGATGCTTCTATTTTAGCAAATTGTCATCTTCAAATTTCCTATCAGTGCATTCTAGTAACTTCTCATATTCCTCTTTATCTACCAAATCTTCCTTATAAAGCATTTTAAATAACGACTTGATTACAGCTTTATCTATTGCTTTTTGTGTTTCCTTGTCAATTTCATTATTTCTTTTCACATTAATCACCTCCACATAAGATATAGCACTTTATCATGGATTGGTTTAATGTGTAAATTTAGAAGAAAAAAAGAGTTGATATCTATATATCAACTCCGTAAAATACTTATTCAATTTGAGCAGAATATCAAAATGTTACGATTGTCGTTATACTCTAAAAAATTTATTTATATCCTCTTTAATCCCAATAAATCTATCATCTAACTCTAAAAATGTCATATCTTCTTTGTTAAATCTTATAAGTTTCCAATTTTCGTTTTGACTTGTCATTTGTTCAAATGGAAATCTTATTATTCCAGGTGTATTAAAGCCTACTCCGAACTCTAACAGCAAAACATTTTTATTCTTATTTTCATCAAGAAATTTCTCGTATTTATCATTTTGTTTATACCATACATCATCTTGTATAAAATACCCGTCTTTTCTTAAATTTGGCTCCATACTTTCTCCACAAACAGGACATATTGGTACTAATTCAGTAGGTACTTTTAAATCATCATCAATAGAATCTAACATATTATTTACTAATTCTACATTCGAATATAGTCTATTATGGCATCCTTTTGAACATTGATTTAAAGCATAACTACCTTGCACTCTAAAAATCTTATCTTTATCAAATCCAGTTTTATAAAACTGATCATCTACATTTGTTGTTATTACAAAGTATTCTTTATTTTTAACTAAATCAAATATTTTTTTATAAAGTTCTGTACCATTTCTTCCTGTATTTGCAAAATATATATGTTTTGCCCAAGCTCCCCAATATTCTTCTTGTGTAGGATAGTTGTAAAAAGATGATGAATATAAATCAGTAAATCCATATTTTTTTATAAAAGGAGCAAATTCTTTCTTAAATTCTTCTCCTCTATAATCTATTCCTGCTGCAGTTGATAAACCACTTCCAGCACCTATTAAAATACAATCGGCATTATTTATCAACTCTTTTATATCATTTAATGTTTTGTTCATATATCATCACATCCTCTATCTCCCAAAGACTAAATATAACTTTATCTATTTTACCTTTATTTTCGCTAATAAATTCATCTACGGATTTTATTGCTATTTGACTAGCTTTATCTTTAGGAAATCTGAATACTCCTGTTGATATGCAAGGAAAAGCAATTGTTTTTATTCCTTTATCTATTGCAAGTTTTAATGAATTGACATAGCAATCTGCAAGTTCATTTTCTTTTTGTTCTGTAACACTATCTTGTATAATCGGTCCAACTGTTTGAATTACATATTCAGCAGGTAAATTGTAACCATTCGTAATTATTGCTTTTCCAGTTTCAAGATTATAGTTTAAATTTTTCATAATTTCATTACAAGCTAAACGAAGTCTAACTCCTGCAAATGTATTTATTTGATTATCAATGCAATTATGATTTGGGAGAAAACAACCTAATCCTTGCGAATTTCCTGCATTTACTATGCTACCAATTTTTAATTTAGTAATGTCTCCTTGCCATAAGCATATTTTATCACTATTTATTAAACTATTATCTTGATAGTTTTCTTTAATTGTTTTAATATCTTTACTCTCTGTTATTTTTTTCATTTTTAATTCTTCTTGCAAATATTCATCTTCAGCTTTTAAAAACTCATCAGAAATAGGATTTGCTGGTCTTAAATTTACTAAAGCTCTATATAAGGACTTTTTATCTCTATTGGAATAATCAAAATTTTCTCTACCTGATTCTTTTAATAAATATCCTATTAGATAATCAATTTTTTCCATAATACCACCTTTTAAAATTAAAGACTGATATTTTTATCAGCCTTTAATCTTATTTTTTGTCTTTGTATTTGTTCCCAAATTCTTTCATTAAATCAATGATAGGCTTTAATTCTTTTCCTTTAGCACTTAATGAATATTCTACTTTTGGAGGAACTACAGCATAAGTTTTTCTTTTCACTATTCCATCGTTTTCAAGTTCTCTTAAATTTTCAGTTAATACTTTTGCAGATATACCAATAATAGATTTATTTAATTCATTAAACCTTTTTGTTCCTGTAAGTAAATCTCTTAATATTAAGCACTTCCATTTATTTGATAATATGGATGCAGTATATTCTACTGGACATTCGGTATAAACTTTTGCCATAGCTCATCTTCCTTCCTAGTTACATAGCTTTTGCAATAATATCTCCACCTGTTGTTTTCATATCTCCTGTTTCTTTATCTAGTAATAATGGATCTGCACTTGCTAATATTTTATTTGAATTTTCTTCATCGTACCAAAATACTTTATCAGTATTTAATACATTCATTCCTATTAGAGCATTAACAGGAACATTACTTGTATAATTAGTTGCTCCATCTACTGCTCCATTCTTTATTCTGTCTATTTCATCTAGTGAATAAGGTTGTGCATTTGCTGGATTAACAATTCCTTCTCTTTCAAAATATTTTTTTGAATAATAAATTGTCCCAACTCCTGCTCCTTCGTGATTTAAACTAAATCCATAAGCCCAATTTTCCATAACTTTTTCCTCCTTATAATTTATTATATTTGAATTATATCGAGTAAATTATAATTTGAGAAGTACGCACTTTTTTGTAATATAGTTACCAAAAAGTAAGTTTTATTGACTTTACTGGTTTATGTGTTATTAAGATTTTTATATTTTTTCAAATTATATAACAAAAGACTGACAATTTCAACTCATTATCAGTTCTATTTTTCGTCATATCAAAAGATTCCGATTATAACTATGACTGCGATACAACTTTATTTTAATACCTCACTAACAACCTTTATCATTTCATCCTCTGTTAGTCCATTTGTTTCAATATCAAAATGGTATTCTCCCTTTTCTAAATTAACAATATATTTATCTTCATACTTTGAAATTCTCACATCATGTCCATCAATATTTGATATATCATCTGTTGCTTGGAAGAAATAATCTCTTAAAGGTTTTTCTTCCTTTGTTGCACTAATTTTGATACTTTGCTCATCATTAAAGAAATTTAGTACATAATCGTGTAATACATCAAATTCTTCTTTTGTAATATCACTCTTTGTATAAAGTGCTGTTATCATTGAAGCTTCATTACCTGCCACATTGGTAAGCCCTATAAGTTCTATTGGTAAATCATTCTTTTCTATCAATTTTGAATCAGCCATTATCTTTGCCGATGCCAAATTTTGTATTTCATTTATTTTGATATTACTTGCTACACTTACTATACCAGTTGGCTCTTTTTCTGGAATATTTTTATTCATATTAAATCCTATTACTCCAACTGCAACTAATGCTACTGCACATACTGGTGCTACAATATATCCTATCTTATTCATACCAATCATCCTTTCTGATTTCGCCATAATTTTGCGATAATTCATTTCTTGATTAAATTCACTTGTAACCTTGTCTTTAAATGTATTGTTCATCTTTATCACCTTCAATCTTAAATTTACTTTTTATCTCTTTTAAATTTCTATATAAAATATTTTTTACATTTGATTCAGTTAAGTTTAATTCACCAGCTATTTGATGAATTTTCAATTCTTCTGAATAAAAAAGATAGAATACTTTAAATATGGTAAAATCTTTTTGTTTCAGATATTCCCATACTCTGTCAATATTATCTTTGTCAACAAATTCTTCTTCTAAATTAAAACCAGATGGAATTTGTATTTCTTCCGAATATTCATCATCATTTTTATACAACGAGACAAATGAAAACTGATATAGTAACCCATAATGCTTTGCGAGCCTTTTTTTCGCAATTCCTATTATATAATTAGTGGTATTATCAATCTCCAATAATTGTTTCTTTTTCAATATTTTATATAGCTCTATGTAGGTATCCTGTACTAAATCATTTACATCTTCCATATTGGAACACTTACAAATGATGTAGCGTAACACCCTTTGATAAGAAGTATTATATATTTGTTGAAAGTTTTCTAAGGTTAATTGAGTACTCATTTTTTATCCCCTTTCACTTATATAGTGCAGTGAATTTTAAAAAAAGTTTCAAAAAAATATTATTTTTTATTATATCATAAAAAAACAGAGTTGACTTTTAATATCAACTCCGTAAAATACTTATTCAAT
>JAFUGH010000034.1 GCA_017469465.1 Clostridia bacterium
ATTAATGGATGTCCCCATTGTGCACCCATTGTGCATTCAGCCAAAATCCTCCGTCCCTATTGGTCGAAAAAAAGCCAAAATCCTCCGTCCCTATTAGTCGAAAATCCTCCGTCTCCGTCCCCAAGGTCTAACCGACAAATTGTAATTTTTTTGACTTTTACGGTAAACTTGGCAGGAAATAAAAAAAATACGTCGAATTTATAATAAGAGGTTGATTTTTATGAAAATAATTGTTAAAATATTGACCTAAATTTAAGATAAGGTGGTAAAATGGCATTTTATTCAGAAGAAATAATTGAAGAAGTTAGATCTGCTAACGATATAGTGGATGTTGTGTCAAACTATGTCCAACTAAAGCGTAATGGCAGCAATTATTTTGGCTTGTGCCCATTTCATCGTGAAAAAACTCCATCCTTTTCAGTAGCTAGTGAAAAACAGATATTTCATTGCTTCGGTTGTGGAAAAGGTGGAAATGTGATTAAATTTGTCATGGGAGTGGAAAATATAAGTTTTGTTGAAGCTATTCAAATGTTAGCTGAACGAGCAAAAATTGATTTGCCTTCCAATGATACAAGAGATTTGTATTTATCACAAGATGAGCTTTTACAAAAAGAACAAAGTAAGAAAAATATGTACGAGATTAATAAACTTGCAGGTAGATTTTTTTATGAAAATATAAAAAAATCAAAAGTTGCCCAAGAATATATAATAAAGCGTTCCATAGAACCTGCAACGGTTAGAAAGTTTGGACTTGGTTTTGCTCTAGATGATAATGGACTTACTAAGTTACTAACTTCTAAAGGTTTTCCAGAAGCAGATATGCTTGCAACGGGGCTTATCGGTAAATCAGATTTTGGAAAATTATATGATAAATTCAAAAATAGATTCATGTTTCCAATATTTGATATACGTGGTAAAGTTGTAGCGTTTGGAGGAAGATCACTTGAAAGTGCAGAGGTTTTGAAAGCTCAAAGAATACCTAAATATATTAATTCACCAGAAAATGCAATTTACACAAAAGGAAGACATTTATATGCTTTAAATTTAGCTAGAAAGTCTAATGAAAAAATGAAAAAAATATTGGTAGTAGAAGGATATATGGATGTTGTTTCCCCACATCAAGCTGGTATTACAAATGTTGTAGCATCCCTTGGAACTGCTCTTACTGAACATCAAGGAAGGCTACTTCGACAATATGCTGATGAAATTATACTTTCTTATGATTCGGATGATGCTGGACAAACAGCTATCGAGCGTGGACTTGAGGTGCTTCGCTCTTTAGGAGTTTCCGCAAAAGTACTACAAATGACAGGAGCGAAAGACCCAGACGAATATGTTCTAAAATATGGTCCAGAGCGTTTTAAAAAATTAATGGATGATAGCATATCATATGCGGAGTATAAGATTAGTAGGCTAAAAAAAATGTATAATCTTAGTGATACAACAGAAAAAATTAAATTTTTAACTAAAATGGCGGAGATATTATCCAAAATTGATAATAATATAGAGAGAGACATTTATGTAGATAAATTTTCAGTTGAGTTGGGAGTTGGAAAAGAAGCTATTTTAGCCGAAATCGAGAAGAAGACTTTGCGAAGTACGATTGGAAATAAACAAACAAATAATATTTCGCAAAATTTTCTGAGTAAAAATATTGTAACCAATAATCCATCAAGAGCCAATGAAGATTTAATCATTTACTTACTATCTAAAAAGAATGAAAATGTTTTTAAAGAGTTAAAAGAAAATATAGACATTTCAGAAATAGAAGATAGTGTAAAAAAGAATATTATTATTAAACTGTATGATTTATACGAAACTGGAAACATTAATAATAGGGCCGTAGACAGTGTTTGCCAATCAGATGAAGAGTTTAATGTTTTGACTGAAATTTTGATGAATGAAAATATGAATGGTGATACTGAAAAAGTTTTATCTGAAGTGATTAAAAGTTTTCAAGTTGAAAGTTTAAAAAATAAGAGAAATACTCTAATGAAGAAATTATCTAGTGTATCTACAAATGAAGAAAGAGAATCAATTGCAATCGAGTTGTATGAAATTAATAATAAACTTGGGCAGTTAATGATTCGTTGAAAATGGGAAGGAATGGTAAAAAATGAATGAAGAAGTAAAAGACTTAAAAGATCCAAAAGAGATTGCAAAGCAATTAATAGCAACTGCTGGAAAGAAAAAGAACATTACTTATAAAGAAATAATTGATGTTCTTGAAAAGTATCAACTAGAACCTAATCAAATAGAGAAAATATATGATGAATTGGAAAAAGCTAATATTGATATTATTGAAGATGGCGATGAACCAAATTTTGAAGATCTAGAAGATATTGAAGAAGAAATCAAAGTAGAAGACCTTGAAAACTTAGAAGTTCCTGATGGTGTCAGCATCGATGATCCAGTTAGATTGTATTTGAAAGAGATTGGTAAAATTCCACTTTTAACAGCGGAAGAAGAATTAGAATATGCTAAGAAAATGGCAAAAGGCGACGAAAAAGCCAAAGCCAAACTTTCAGAAGCAAATTTAAGACTAGTTGTTAGTATTGCCAAAAAGTATGTAGGTAGAGGAATGCTTTTCTTAGATTTAATTCAAGAAGGTAATTTGGGATTAATTAAGGCGGTAGAAAAGTTTGATTATCGAAAAGGCTATAAGTTTTCAACTTATGCTACTTGGTGGATAAGACAAGCTATCACTAGAGCTATTGCAGACCAAGCTAGAACAATTAGAATTCCAGTTCATATGGTTGAAACGATTAATAAGTTGATTAGAACTTCAAGACATTTGCTTCAACAATTAGGTCGTGAACCAACAATCGAAGAAATCGCTGCTGAGATGGAAATGCCAGTAGAAAAAGTAAAGGAAATTAAAAAAATTGCACAAGAGCCAGTTTCGCTTGAGACACCAATTGGAGAAGAAGAAGATAGTCATTTGGGTGACTTTATTCCAGATGATGATGCACCATCACCATCTGAACTTGCAGCGTATACGTTACTTAGAGAACAGTTGGATGAAATTATTAATACACTAACTCCTCGTGAAGCAAAAGTATTAAAATTAAGATTTGGTTTAGAAGATGGAAAATCAAGAACATTAGAAGAAGTAGGAAAAGAGTTTAATGTAACAAGAGAAAGAATTAGACAAATTGAAGCAAAGGCATTAAGGAAACTTCGTCATCCAAGTAGAAGTAAAAAACTAAAAGATTATATGTGATAGAAAATTTTTCCATTTGACAAGTAAGAAACTTATTAATATAATTATTGTAGTTTATTAGAGTTATATGGAGGGGAATATTATTTATGAAAATTGTTGTGAGAATACTAATTGTTTTAATAATTGCAGTTCCTATATATATGTGTTGGAAGACACTACAAACTGTATGGGATGAACCAGAAAATTCCAATAATGTAGTTTCAACAAATACTGGTAACTCTGCAACTTCTGGAGATTTGAAAAATGTAGAAGAACTAATTAATAATGAGGAAAAGAAAGTAACAGCAAGTAATTTAGGTGATGGAATAAGTTATGATGTTACTGGAATTAATATTATTAGCAAAGTGTATGAGAATGCACAAGTTGCAATTAGTATTGCAAACATTTATGAAGAACATGATGAAACTTCAAAAGTAGTTGGAAAACTTGAAAAGGGTTCTCAAATAACTGTACAAAATTATGATAATGGTTGGTCAACAGTTACTAACTATACTTATTCAGGATGGATGAAAACGGAAAATATTAAGTTACCATCAGAAGATACAAATATGGTGATTACACAAACTTCTGAAGAAGGATCGAAATTAGGAACTGTTAAAGTACAAGATGGATTAAATGTTAGAGCTTCAGCAAGTACCACAGCAGATATTATTGCATCTCTAAATAATGGTACTGTAGTTTCGATTCTTGATGATTCTACAAAAGGCTGGTACAAAATTAAAGTAAATAATACAGTAGGATGGGTTTCATCTGACTATGTAACTGTAAAATAATGAAATAAATATTTGGGGGATACATATGCTACTAATTTTATATGGAAGTTTAGTGGGCATAATAACAGGGCTATTAATAGAGTTTAATCTATTAATAGCCCTTTGTTTTTTGTCCGTTGTTCTTTGTTATACTTTCAAGATAGATTTAAAAAAGACGTGTGTATGTTTAATTTGTATTTTTTTATTTTTTATTTATACAAATTTAGAAATAAAAAAATATGATACAAAATATACAAATGGAAATATGAATGATAATTTTAAAATCATATCTTATGATGATGAAGGAACTTATTATCATAAATATATTTGTAAGAATTCTAAAGGAGATAAATTCTTAATTTATTTGCAAAATAATGGTGCACTGAAAAAAGGTGATATGATTTATGCAGTTGGTGAATATGTTTTGCCGGATTTATCTAGAAATACTGGTGGATTTAATTATAGGAGATATTTGAATTCACAAAAGATTTATGGAAGCATTTTTGTGAAAGAATTTTATTTAACTGAAGTAAGAAAATTTAATTTAATATATTATATTCAAGATGAAATTAATCAATCATTTGCAAAGCTATTTCCTGAAAATGAAATGGGGATTATACTTGGAATGATGATAGGTGAAACAAAAGATATTTCAGAAGATATTTTAGAGTCATTTAAAAACACGGGGATAACTCATTTAATTGCCGTTTCAGGTTCAAATGTTATGTATGTTCTTACATGTGTACAATTTATATTTCAAAAAATATGTGGAAAACGAAAAACATATTTTATATCAATCATCTTTCTTATTATTTTTATGTTGATTTCTGGAGCCTCAAGTTCAGTTGTTAGAGCAACTGTCATGACTACACTAATGATACTTGCAAATATTTTTTATCAAAAATCTGACACAATTTCTAACATAGCAATTTCTGCATTTATTCTAGTAATGATTAATCCATTAATCTTGTATGACGTTGGTTTTATTTTGTCATTTGGGGGAACTTTAGGAATTGTTCTTTTTTCAAAAGATTTTCAAAAATACTTTCAAAAGTTTGGACCTCTTTCAGAAACACTTGCTACAACATGCAGTGCACAATTTTTTTTGACTCCTATCATGGCTTATTTTTTCAATACGTTTTCAATATTAGCTATTTTAACCAATCTAATTGTAGTTCCCATTTCAGGTTTTATTACGATACTTGGTGTTATCATATTCATTATTTCAAAAATATTTTTTCCATTAGCCATTTTACTTTCTAAATCTTTATATATACTTGTACATTTTACAATATTAATTTCACAAATATTTTCAAAAATTCCATTTTCAAATATTAGAATTATTACTCCAAACATTTTTGAAATAATAATATTTTATTTTATGATTTTTTTCTTTTTTGAAAAAATAAAGTTACCTTTTATTAGTAAAAATGCTAAAGCTAAATTTATCATAGGAATATTAAGTGTATTGATTGTATTGGAGATGATTTATTACAATTTTTCTAAAAATTATATTGACGTTAGTTGCATTGATGTTGGACAAGGGGATGCTATATATATTCAATCTAATTATAATAAAAATATTTTGGTAGATGGAGGCGGAAGCAAAACATATGACGTTGGTGAAAAAATATTACTTCCTTTTTTATTAGATAAAAGAGTAATCTATATAGACTCAATCTTTTCATCACATTCAGATGCAGATCATTTAAATGGTATATTAACAGCTGTTAAAAATTTAAAAGTTGGAAAAGTGTATATTGCAAAACACGCATTAGGATATGAAGAATTATATGAGATTGCAGAAAAACGAAAAACAAAAATTATTGAACTAGAATTGGGAGATGTTGTTAAAATAGATGATTTAATATTCACGGTGATAGGACCTACTAACAATTCAAATAATAAAGATGTAAATGCATATTCTTTGGTGATAAAAATGGAATATAAGAATAAAAGTATGCTTTTTACTGGGGATATTAATCAAGAAACAGAGTTAAAACTTCAAAATGTTAAAGCAAATATATTGAAAGTTGCACATCATGGATCAAATACATCATCTGCTATTCAGTTTATTGCAAATGTGAATCCTGAAATATCTGTCATTCAAGTTGGCAAAGCTAATAAGTATGGTCATCCGAGCAAAGAAGTAATTAGTATACTAAAAAAATTTTCAAAAGTATATACAACGGCGGAAAAAGGAGAAATAAAAATAAAAATTTTTAAGGATGATATAAAAGTTGAATAGAATTAGAAAAAAATAGAAAAAATATTTAATAAATTAGAGGAGGAGATTTTATGCCAAGGTATATTAAATATTTTTTGACAGTAGCAGTGTTTGTGCTTGGAATTTCTATTGGCACATATTTAGGAATCGAAAAAGAAATAAAACCTAAAAATATTGAAAAAGAAATAATTCCTGTTCAAGATGTTGTAATAAGAAACGTTCAAGGAAATTCAAATGAATCATCCAGTGCAGAAATTATTGAAACAATTGTGGAAGAGACAAAGCTTTCACCTTATGCTAAAATGATTATCGAGAAAAAATATAATAGATGTGGTCACACAACAGTTGATGTACAGAATATTCCACTTGAATTAGTAAATATGACAGAAATAGATATCATGCAAAAATATCCAGATTGGGAAATACGTTCATTTAGTTCAAATGAAGTTTCATTATTTAGAGAAATAGAAGCGAATTGCAATGATCATTTTGTCCTTAAAGAGAAAGATGGATTTTTAGCAGTATACAACAATATATCAGAGGATATACAAAGTTTAAAAGAAATAACAGATATAGCTGTAGCTAATTTACCTTCGGGGGATTTAGAAACATTACAGGAAGGAATTCCTGTCTATGGGAAAGATGCTCTTGCAAATCTTATTGAAGATTTCAGTACATGAATCATACGAGACGGAAATAAAAGTGAAAAATTTTTCATTTCCGTCTCTCTCCATGTTTTGAAATTACTTTGACTTTCGTAGTAAAAATTTGTATAATATAAGGTAAGTAGGATTTCTTTTATAGCGCATATGCAAAATTATTGGGGGAATGTGTATGAAAAAATTTATTTTATTTTTAAGTATTATGTTTTGTATTTGTGGTGTTTGCTTTGCAAGCACAGAAAATATTAATGTTTTATTAAATAGAAGAGTCAAAGTACTATACGATAATAAGGTACAGCAATTTAAAAATGTCTCTGGCGTAAAAGTATATCCAATTACATATGATGGTACAACTTATCTGCCTATAAGAGCGATTTCTTCCTTGTTTAATAAATCAATAAGATGGGAAAGTGCAACAAATACTATTTACATTGGAGAAGGCTCATTAGATATTACTTCAGCCCAAGAAGCGAAAACATTTGTTGAAGAACAAAATGAAGGAATCAATGTATTACTCAATAGAGATGTTAAAATACTATATAACGGAGTAATACAAGTATTTAAAGATGCGAATGGAAAAATAGTATACCCACTTACATATAATGGAACGACATATTTACCAGTGAGAGCTATTTCAAATTTATTTGGAAGTACTATTGAGTGGAATGCACAAAGTAATGCAGTACTAATCAACAAAAAGATAACTATTAACGTTACAAGTATCAAATTAAATAAAAATAGCGTAGAACTTAAAGTTGGGGAAACATATAGTCTAAATGTAAATATTTCACCTAATAATGCGACAAATAAACAGGTGATATGGAAAAGTTCAGATACTAGTACCGTGAGTGTTTCAAATGGAAAAATAACTGCATTAAAAGCCGGTAAAGCAATTGTTACGGCAAGTACCGTAGATGGAAATAAAAAATCAAATTGCATGGTTATTGTTAGGGAGGTTGCTACGCCAACTCCAACACCTGTGCCAACACCAACACCTGTGCCAACACCAGCACCAACTCCAACACCTACTCCTTCTAATGGAAATATTCCTGTAATAGGAGTATTACTAAATAAGACTAGCTGTAGATTAGTTGAGGGTACTAGTGAAACATTAACTGCAATAGTAATGCCAAATGATGCAACGAATAAAAATGTTACATGGAGTTCCTCTAATACTTCTGTAGCATCGATTAATAATGGAAAAATAATAGCAAACAAAGAAGGAACAACAACAATAACTTGTCGAACCACGGATGGAAATAAAGCTGCAAATTGTGTAGTTACAGTGTTGCCATCCACGATAGAAGTTACAGGAATATCATTAAATAAAAAAACTACCAAATTAACAGTTGGAAAAACAGAATCTTTAATTGCGACCATTGTACCTTCTAATGCAACGAATAAAACTGTTACATGGAACTCAAGTAATGGAGCAATTGTAGGAGTATCAAATGGCGTAATCACCGCAAACAAGGTGGGAACTGCGGTTATCACCGCAAGAACAGCAAATGGAAAGATGGTAACATGTTTGGTAAGTGTTGAATCAGTATCTCCAACGAAAATTACATTAGATAATACAACTATTTCATTAAAAGTTGGTGACACAAAGGCAATAAAAGCTACTATAACTCCGTCAAATGCTACAGGAAAAATTACATGGACAAGTAGCAATGTGAACATCGCAAAAGTAGACTCGAATGGAAAAATAATTGCTGTAAACGCAGGAACTGCAACTATTATGGGAACTACAGTTAATGGACTAATCGCTAGATGTACTGTAAATGTTTCTAAAAATATTGTTGCTACGAAAGATAAACTAGAAATTCATTTTATAGATACAAAAATAGCCAATGATGCTGTTGATGCAACATACATAAAAATAGGAGATAAGTCAATTTTTATTGATGGTGGTTTCAAGAGTACAGGAAAGAAAGCAATGGAATATTTAGATAAAATAGGTGTAAAGAAAATCGATTATTATATTGGCTCGCACTCTCATAAAGATCATGTAGAGGCAGCACCACAAATCATTTCTAAATATGATGTAGATACAGTTCTCGTAGGACGCGAGAAATGCAAAGGCTCTGGAGGAGAGTATGCTGCATGGTATGCAATAAAAATATTTGCCAAAGAACAAAAAGTATTAGACCGTGTGAAAAAGTGTAAAGTTAGTGCTTTTAAAGTTGGAAGCACCATTGATATCAATGGATTGAAAATTACTTGCTTAGGACCTATTAGTGTTAATAACAATCTTGAAAGAGGAGATGTAAAACAAAATTACAACTCAAATATTTTAAGATTTGAATACGATAATACCTCATTTATTATGGCAGGAGATAATTCCTCACCTTCAGTATTTAAAGAAGTAGCAAAAAAATATCCTAATTTGTTAAAAGCAGATGTATATAAGAATTCACATCATTATGGAGATAATAGAGGAATTTATGAAATTGTTAGCCCAAAATATGTGGTATTTCCAACGGGAAGTGCTAGCAAAATACAGCCAAGTAGTGCATGCTTGTCAAGAGTAAAAAAAGCAGGTGCAAGTAAGTACTTTATTACCTCTTCAAATAAAGATGGAACAGTAGTCTTTATTTCAGATGGAAATAGTATTACAATAAAGACAAAGCAATAGAATGAAATAAAAAATGACGATATAACTTTAACAGTTTATCGTCATTTTTTTGTAAGAAGTGATGCTTCCGTTTCTTAAATTTCTATTTTGTCTTTATTTAATTGCAACTTTATCATTATCTAAAATAATTGTTACCTCTTCATTAGCTATAATTTCATTTCTTAATAGATACTCTGCAAGTTCATTTTCAACATATTTTTGTATAGCTCTACGAAGTGGTCGAGCACCATATTTAGGTTCATATCCCTTTTCTAGAATATATTCTTTTACTTCATCACTAAAAGTAATATGAATATTTTTCTCAGCAAGTTCGGATACTATTTCCGAAAGCATTAAATCTACAATTTGAAGTAATTCTTTTTTTGTTAGCTCCTTAAACACAATTGTTTCATCCACTCTATTCAAAAATTCTGGTCTAAAAGTTTGTTTTAATGAATTTTGCACTCTTGCTTCTATTTTGTCTTCTTCATCTTTATTAAAACCTATTCCATTATTATTTAAATCAGAACCAGCATTAGAAGTCATAATAATAATTGTATTTTCAAAACTTACAACACGTCCAGTTGAATCAGTAAGCCTTCCATCATCTAGTACTTGAAGTAAAATGTTAAATACATCACTGTGAGCTTTTTCAATCTCATCAAACAAAATAAGAGAATATGGATTTCTCCTTACTTTTTCAGTAAGTTGTCCAGCTTCATCATAACCAACATAACCTGGAGGAGAGCCAATTAGTTTTGAAACAGAATGACTTTCCATATATTCAGACATATCAATCCTTATAATGGCTTCCTCTGTTCCAAATAATTCAACTGCAAGTGATTTAGCAAGCTCTGTTTTTCCAACGCCAGTAGGTCCTACAAAAATAAATGAAGGTGGGCGTTTTTTATTGTTTAAACCAGCACGACTTCTTCTAATGGCATTTGAAACAGCACTAACAGCTTTATCTTGACCAATCAATCTTTTGTGAAGAGAGTTTTCTAAGTTTAAAAGCTTTTCTGCTTCTGTTTCAGAAATTTTAGAAGCTGGAATTTTTGTCCATGTTTCGATTACATTTGCAATATCTTCAATATTTAATTCAAGCTCTACATTCCCTTGAGAAATTTCTGCAATTTGATTTAGTAGTGTTGCTTCACGAGTTTTTAAATTAGCAATTTTTTCATAATCAAGTGTTTTGTTTGGATCATCAACATTTTCAGCTTCAGCTTTTTCCGCTTGAACAACATCTAAATCTTCTCTTAATATTTCAAGTTGAGCAAGAACTTTATTTGTTAAATTAACTTTCGAACATGCTTCATCTAAAATATCAATTGCCTTGTCTGGCAAAAATCTATCGTGAATATATTTCTCAGACATAATAACAATTTGTCTAATTAAATTACTTGAAACCTTTACATGATGATAATCTTCGTAATAAGATTTAATCCCTTCTAGTATTTCTATACTTTGTTCAATGGTAGGTTCTTTTACGATTACTGGTTGGAAACGTCTTTCTAATGCAGCATCTTTTTCAATATGTTTTCGATATTCACTAAGAGTAGTGGTTCCAATTACTTGAATATCACCATTGGAAAGAGCAGGTTTTAAAATGTTTGCTGCATTCATAGTATGTTCAGCATCACCACCAGCGCCAACGATGTTATGAATTTCGTCAATTACTAAAATAATATTTCGCGAAGTTTTACACTCCTCAATTAAAGCTTTTAATCTAGCTTCAAATTGACCTCGAAATTGTGTGCCTGCGACAATAGATGTCATATCAATTAAATAGATTTCTGCTTTTAATAATTTTGCTGGAACGTCTTGATTAGCAATTTTAAGAGCTAATCCTTGTGCAATAGCGGTTTTACCAACACCAGGTTCACCAATTAAAACAGGATTATTTTTGCTACGTCTATTTAATATTTGAGTAACTCTTTCAATCTCTTCCTCTCGACCGATAAGCTTGTCGATTTCACCATCTTTTGCTTTTTGCGTTAAATTCGTTCCATATGTATCAAGCATTTTTCTTTTTTTATTTTTGCTTTTAGAAGTGTTTTTTTCATTAGATTTTTGTTCTTTGCTGTTGGAATTTTTTTCCTTACCTTTATTTCCAAAACCAGAAAACATCGATGACATAGAATTCATCATAGTAGAAAAAGGGTTATCATCTGCATCATCTACAGGCATTCCAGTTTCGTCTATTGTCATTTCATTTGGAAAATCCATTTCTGAAACAGAATCCATAATTTCATTGAATTGATTATTTAAATTTTCTATATCTTCATCGGAAGCCCCATATTGCTTCATCATAGATTCAAGAGGGTTAATTCCTTTTTCTCTTGCACAATTTAAGCAAAGACCTTCCATATGAGGTTTACCGTCTACAATTCTATTGACAAAAACGACAGCTGGGTTCTTATTACAATTTGAACATAAAGTCATTTGTGAATCTCCTTTTTGTATAAATTTATAAGGCATAAACGCCTAAAATACAATTATATATTACTGTATTTTATACTAAAAGTCAACTGCATGAGTGTGAAACTTAGGTGACTTCATACAATAGAAATAGAGAAATGTGGTTAAACTTGAAAATACATAGACCTGTCCCAAATGGGTGAATTTTTGCATTTTTTCTCCGTCCCTAAAATTTTACAATTGAAATTAGTGAAAATATATTATATAATTACACTATAGAGTTTGGAAAGGAAATTTTTATGATTATTTCAAGAGATTGGAAAGATTACGAAATTTTAGATATGGCAAATGGAGAAAAATTAGAAAGATGGGGAAATGTAATATTAATTAGACCTGATCCTCAGATTATTTGGAGTCACAAAAATGCTCCTGAGCTTTGGAAAAAAGCAAATGCTCATTATCATAGAAGCAAAAGCGGTGGTGGTGAATGGGAATATATAAAAAATGTTCCTAAAAGCTGGCAAATAAATTATAAAAACTTGACTTTTAATTTAAAGCCTATGGGATTTAAACATACAGGACTATTCCCAGAGCAAGCTGCTAATTGGGATTTTATGATAAATAAAATAAATAATGCCAAACGAGAGATAAAAGTCTTAAATTTGTTTGCATATACTGGTGGTGCGACTGTTGCTTGTTTATCAGCAGGGGCAAGTGTATGTCATGTTGATTCTTCTAAAGGGATGACTGCTTGGGCAAAAGAAAACGTTATTTCGTCAGGATTAAAGGATAGACCGGTTAGATTTATCATTGATGATGTTATTAAATTTGTGCAAAGGGAAATTAGAAGAGGTAATCAGTACGATGCAATCGTTATGGATCCACCATCTTATGGAAGAGGAGCAAATGGTGAAGTTTGGAACATAGAAGAGAGTTTATATACGTTAGTAGAACTGTCTTCAAAACTTTTATCCGACAATCCTTTGTTTTTCCTTATAAATTCTTATACGACAGGTCTTGCACCTACAATTCTTGCGAATGTTTTAAAAATGACAATGAGTAAAAAAGGAAAAATAAGTTCAGGAGAAATTGGATTACCAATGAAAAATAGTGACATCATATTACCATGTGGTATTTATGCAAGATGGGAGGAGTAAAGTGCTTAAAGTAGTTTATGAAGATAACCATATTATCGTTGTTATTAAGCCTTATAATGTTCCGTCCCAATCAGATAAAACTGGTGATGTGGATATGCTTACATTGATAAAAGAATATATAAAAGAAAAATATCAAAAGCCTGGAAATGTATATGTTGGTTTAGTACACAGGCTAGATAGACCCGTACGGAGGTCTTATGGTTTTTGCGAAAACATCAAAAGCTGCCTCAAGACTTTCTGAGAGTATTAGAACTAAAAAATTTAATAAAACATATTTGGCAGTTGTAAATGGTACTTTTAAAGAAAAGAAGGGAATCCTTGAAAATTATTTGTGGAAAGATGAAGCGTTAAATAAAAGCAAAGTTGTAGAAAAAACAAAAAAAGGAAGCAAACTTGCAAGACTTTCTTATGAAGTAATGGCAGAGGAAGACAATTTAACGCTAGTGAAAATTGATTTAGAAACTGGAAGACACCATCAAATTCGTGTTCAATTTGCACATATAAATCATAGTCTTTATGGTGATCAAAAATACGGTAAAGGACCTATGAACACTCAAATTGCACTTTGGGCATATAAAATTAGTTTTAAACATCCAGTGAAAGACGAAGTAATGACTTTTGAAGCATTACCAGAAGAATTTCCAATACTAATGAAAAAGGAGAGATGATTATAGTGGAATTAGATGCTATTTTAAGAGAAGGAGTATATAGAGGTGCTTCTGATATACATTTAGTAAATAAGATGAGGCCTATTTATAGAATCAATAGGGAATTAACTGAGATGCAAAATGCAGAGCAGTTGAATGAAAATGATTTAAATGAATTCTTTCAGGTATTAACAAAATCAAATGAAGGAATTTTACAGTCATTTAATAGGGAAAGAAAACTAGATATGAATTATGAAGTTGACGGTGTTCGTTTTAGGGTAAATGCATCTCTATCAAATGGCATATTAACATATACATTGAGAATTGTAAAAAATGAATTGCCAGAGTTTCGCAATTTGGGTTTGCCAGATATAGTTAGAAAAACAGCATTACTTCCTCAAGGAATGATGATGATTACTGGTAAATCTAATTCTGGTAAGACTACAACTTTAAATGCTTTGGTTAATGAAATCAATAAGACAGCAAAAAAGAAGATTTTGATGTTAGAAGATCCTATTGAATACTCTCATAAGTCGATTAATTCATTAATTATACAAAAAGAAATTGGAGAGGGAAAAGATTGCTTAACTTTTAGCGCGGGAACATATAATTCACTGAGAGAAGACTGCGATATTGTTATTATCGGAGAAGTACGTGACAGTAAGACTATGGATGCTATGCTTGAAATGGCTGAGGCTGGTCACTTTGTAATTGGTACAATGCATACAAAATCATGTGCTGAAACAATTGATAGAATTATTAACTTTTACGAGATAAGTGATCAAAAGACCATTAAGTATATGGTTTCATCGGTTCTCAAAGCGGTTGTCTCTCAAAGACTTCTAAAAGGTATTAATGGTGGACTTGTGATGGTTCCGGAAATTATGCTTGTAAATGATATAATAGCAGGTGCAATTAGAAAAGAAAAATTAACAAGTTCAGAAATTGAAGATGCAATTTTAACAAGCCAGTCAACAGGAAGCTTGAGCTTTATCTTTTCTTTAGCAAATTTAGTTGCAACGAATAAAATTTCATTGGATACAGCTAAAAGTCAAATTGATGAAAAAAGTTATACTCATTTAACAAATACAATTGCTAGAATGAAAAACAATACACTTAATTGGTCAGGTATGAACTAGATATGATTAGCTGAAAACTAAAAAATGCAATTGAGAATAAGCTACTTAAAACAATGTAGTTACTCTTAATTGCATTTTTTCTTTTAATGAATTCCTAAAGTAAAAGTTTTCCCTTTTAAATATTCAAGCTTTCCGTAAGCATTGTTAAAGCATATCTTATAGCTTTCTAATTCCTGCCATGTTTTGCCAAACTTTTTATTGACTTCGTTTATTCCATATTTTCCATCACCTATGATGGGGTAGCCTATGTATGCTAGATGAGCTCTAATTTGATGAGTCTTTCCCGTGATTAATTCTACGTTAAGTAAGGATGTATTATCAGAATAGGTATTTATGACAGTATATTTTGTTACTATCTCCACATACCCTTTTTTCTTTTCCTCCGATATAATAACTCTATTATTTTTTCTATCTTTGAATAAATAGGCTTTAAGCGTAGCAGTTTTCTGCTTTGGATGTCCATACACAAGGCAAGAATAATGTTTACTAATTTCATGATTCTTTATCAATTTTAGTATGATTTCTTCACTTTCAGCATTTTTAGCAAAAATAATAATCCCAGAAGTATTTCTATCTAAGCGATGGCAAGGAACAATAGAATCTGTGTGAAAGTAACGATTGATTAATTGATCAAGTCCAATATCATTTTTGGTCCCTTGCACTAGAATACCTTGTGGCTTATTGAGAATAACAATATTTTCATCATCATAAATGATTGCTTGTTTCTTGAGCGTTAAAGAGCTACCATAAAGAATTTCATCTTTTATATAAATTGTTATTTCATCACCAAGTTCCAAAGAAATATTTTCTGAAATTTTTTTATCATTTACTCTAATATCTTTTTGTCTTAAAGCTTTGTAAATGGCACTTTCAGGAACGTTATTAAATTTACTTTTTATGTAGTTTACTACTTTTTTATTATTTTTTTCGACAACAATTTTTCTCATAATACTTATATTATAAACAATTTATGTTAATATATCAATATTTTCTTAAAAATATAGACAAATTAATACTTTTTAGGTAAAATGTAAGGAAGGAAAAAGGAATAAGGAGGTAATTTTTTTTGAATATTTGGCATGACATTAGTGAAGAGAGAATCACTCCTGAAAAATTTACTGCAGTTATTGAAATTTCAAAGGGTGGAAAAAATAAATATGAGTTAGATAAAGAAACAGGAATGCTCAGACTTGATAGAGTATTATACACATCAACACATTATCCAGCTAATTATGGATTTATTCCCAAAACATATGCAGAGGATAATGATCCGCTTGATGTATTGGTACTTTGTTCGGAACAAATAATGCCAATGACATTAGTAGAGTGTCGTCCAATTGGCATTTTATACATGATTGATGAAGAAGAAAAGGATGAAAAAATAATTGCTGTTCCAATTAATGATCCGTCAATGTCTAGCTATGTAGATATATCAGAATTACCAAATCATATGTTTGAAGAGATTTCTCATTTTTTTGAAGTATATAAAGTTTTGGAGCATAAACATACGACAATAAAAAAGATTTCAGGAAGAAATGATGCAATAGAGTGTGTAAAAGCATGCATGAAATTATATAAAGAAAAATTTGAAACAAAGTAAGAAAGAAAGTAAGGTAAGTTAAGATGTTTTTTGAGGTTTTAGTTTATTGCCTTTTATGTGCAATTCTAGTTGCATATTCGTTTTGTATTTATAAGAAAACGCAAAGGGCATTTGTATTAGCAATATTATCATTGCAAGTGATTGCTACAGTAGTTCAAATTTCTAGTGTTTTTGCAAGTGATGTAGAGATACATATTTCAATTCAGTTTTTTATTTTCATGTTTGGAATTGTTATTCCTGCAATTTTATTCTTTATGAATTATGCTAATATCAATATTTATGAAATGCTTGATATCAAATTGGGCGATATTGCGATGAATAAAGGAAATTATGAAAAAGCGATACAAAAATATCAAAAGGCGCTAGTTGAAAATTCGAAGAATTCAGAAGTTTATGTGAAACTTGGAAAAGCATATAATGCAGTTGGTGACAAGAAAACAGCATTTGACAGATTTGCAAAAGCAGTTGAACTAAATAGAAATGATTATAGGTCATACTATGAAATAGGTGTGATTTTTAATGATATGAATAAGAAGAAAGATGCAGGCTTGATGCTTGATAACTCACTTAGAATTAAGCCGGATTTTACCGAAGCATCAGTGCTTTTAGCGGAAGTTTTATGTACTGAAAATAAATTTGATGAAGCAATACATGTATATAAAGAAGCAATAAAATATGATATAGACAATTACGAATTATATTATAAATTGGGAGTCGTTCATACAGAACTTAGAGACTTTAATGATGCATTAGATTGTTATAAAAACGTTGTACGACTTAATCCACAATATTATGAAGCATATTTTAGCATGGGACAAATATATTTATTAAAAGGTGAATTTGATAATGCTATTGAAGCTTTTAGCAATTCAATTTTTGATAAAGAAATAAGTGGAAGAGCATATTATCAAATGGCCAAAGTATGTATGTTAAAAGAAAATGAAATTGCCGCAGTAGAGAATATTCAAAAAGCTATAGATGTAGATCCAACATTTAGATATAAAGCAGAAAAAGAACCATTATTTAAAAATATTTCCGATTATTTAGATGGAATGCATATGGTGTCTACAGCTCAAATGAAATTGGAACAAGAAATAGATGAAAAAGTAAAAGAAAAATATGAAAAAGAATATGAAAAAGAAGGCGAAAATGAAAAAGAATTTACAAAAGCAGAATTAGAAAATGTACATTTTAATTATTTTGATAAATTTAATTCTTAAAAACAGGGGGTAATGAAGTGACAAATGTATTACATGCAATTATTTTAGGTATTGTGCAAGGCTTAACAGAGCTACTACCTATATCAAGTAGTGCTCATTTATATGCAATTCCCAAGCTTTTAGGATGGGGAGAAATCGGGGATTTTGATGTGGCGCTTCATGCAGGAACACTTCTTGCAATTGCAATTTTTTTCTTTAAAGATTGGCTAAAACTAATTGTTGGTGGTTATAAAAAAGTAGTCAAGAAAGAAAATTCTTTTGAAGGAAAAATGTTTTGGTACATAGTTGCTGCAACAATTCCAGGTGGAATTATAGGTTTTGTTTTAGACAAATTTTGTGAAGATATTTTAACTAATCCACTAATAATAGGATTAGCACTAATTATTATGGGTATTGTGCTATATATAGTTGATAAAAAAGCTAAAAATGAAGTTGAATATGAAAATATGACATTTAAACAAACATTTTTAATTGGCTTATCACAAGCATTAGCATTTATACCTGGTGTATCACGTTCTGGAATTACAATGACTACAGGTAGAATGATGGGAATAAAAAGAGAAGCTGTAGCAAGATATTCTTTTATGCTTTCAGCTCCTATTGTACTTGCAGCAACGATTTATAAGTTGAAAGATTTTGTATTTAATCCTGCTTTTTTTGCAGGTGTGTTTGTTAGTTTCATTGTGGGATTACTAGTGATTAAATTCTTATTAAATTATTTAAAAAAAGGCGATTTCAAATGGTTTGCAATTTATAGAATTATATTTGGAGTAATAATAATATTGTGCTTAGCTTTATAGAAAAAGTGATGAATTGATATTTAACAGTTAAGGTACAAAATAGGGTGTACAGTAGATTTTTGAGGGTGATAGTAATGGTATTATTAGATGGAAAAAAAGTTGCTAATAACTTGAAAAAAGAGATAATGGAGAAAGTAAATAAACTAGATGTAAAACCGGGGTTAGCTGTGATATGTATTGGAGAAAATTCAGCATCAAAGCTATATGTTACATTAAAACATAAAATATGCGAAGAAATTGGTATAAATATTGAAGAGTACTTTTTTGATAATCATGTTCAGCAGAATGAATTAATTGAATTAATTGATAGATTAAATCATGAAGAAACAATACATGGCATTTTAGTACAATCACCAGTACCATATCATATTAATATCTTGGAGCTTTTCGAAAAAATTGCTCCTGAAAAAGACATTGATGGATTTAATCCCATTAATGTAGGCAAATTATCACAAGGATTAAACGAACTAGCGCCTTGCACACCACTTGGAGTAATGCATCTTTTTAAAGAATATGGAATAGAACTTGAAGGAAAAAATTGTGTTGTTATAGGACGAAGCAATATTGTTGGCAGACCAATGGCACAGTTGTTAATCAATGCAAATGCAACTGTAACAGTTTGTCATTCCAAAACTAGAAATTTAGCTGATATTACTAAGCAGGCAGATATTTTAATTGTGGCGGTAGGAAAAGCTAATTTTATTACTGCAGATATGATAAAAGATAATGCGGTTATTATTGATGTAGGAATTAATAGAAAAGATGATTCGAAAGAAATAGTTGGGGATGTGGATTTCGAAAGCGTAAAAAACAAATGCAGTTATATTACTCCTGTACCAGGCGGTGTAGGACCTATGACAATTATTATGCTTATGGAAAATGTTGTGAAAGCATGTGAAAATATTACAAAATAAAAAAATGAGGGCCAAAGGTATGTAAAGTATCTTTGGCTTTTTGTTAGAAAGAAGGAAAATGATAAATGAATTATTGGATTTGGCTTGCAACAGTAAAAGGAATAGGTACGGTAAAAAAGAAAGCTTTGTTAGAAAGATTTAAAACTCCTGAGAAAATATATAAGGCAAAGAAAGAGGAATTGTTGCAAGTTGAAGGCATTACGGAAAAATGTATGAATGATATAGAGAATAGTAAGAACATAGAATTAATAAAAAAATATGAAGCATATATGGAGAAAAACAAAATAAAAATAATAAATATAGTCGATAAAGAATATCCCGAAAAGTTAAGACAAATATATGATCCACCAATAACACTTTTTTGTATTGGTGATATTACTTTACTTAAAAAAGTGAGTATTGGAATTATAGGTTCTAGGGAGCCTAGTGTATATGGAGAAAAAATTGCAACAAAATTTTCTAAAGAGCTAAGTGAAAAAGGAATTACTGTTGTTAGTGGAATGGCGAAAGGAATAGATGCTTGTGGACATATTGGTGCTTTACAAGCTTCAGGTAAAACAATTGCTGTGCTTGGATGTGGCGTAGATATTGTTTATCCTGTGGAAAATATACAGGTTTATAATTCTATAGCTAAAACAGGATTAATTATATCTGAATACATAGTCGGAACAAAGCCTGAAACATGGCAATTCCCAGCAAGAAATAGAATTATCAGTGGCTTATGTAATGGCGTTTTGGTAGTGGAAGCGAAAAAGAAAAGTGGAACAATGATAACAACAGACTTTGCACTAGAACAAGGAAGAGAGCTCTATGTAGTGCCGGGAAATATTACCTCATTAAATAGCGAAGGAACCAATAAACTTATGAAAGAAGGTGCTAAAATTGTTACATGCATAGAAGATATTTTAGAAGATTTCATCTGATTTTTTGAAAAATATGTTTTTAAGATAATAGGTGCAAGTTATATTTAATAGTATACATTTATATCGGTTTGACAAATAGAAATTAATTTTATATTATGCATCTATAAGAGTATGACTAAACTATTTAATAATTATAGGGGGAAAAAATGATAAAAAAATTGAATACTTTCTTTGCAAGCAATCAAACAAAAAATCTTATTCAAAATTTAATATATACTTTTTTATCTATATTAGTTTCTTTTGGAATTTTTATAGATTTAAAAATCGAAAAAAGTTTTAACAATATGTTTTATAATGAAACAGGAATTTTTGCTTTATTAATCGTATTAGGAAGCTATTACATCTTGAAAAAAATACATACGATAAAAGATAAAAGGCTGAATGTTATTTGTGCATGCTTGGGGACGATATTTGCATTATGCACAATCTTTGGAATAACGTTAAATCAATATGATGATTTTAGCGGAATCATTGGAAACGCTAATACAAGTATTAATGAAGCATTGGGAAGTACTCGTAATGCTGATAATTTTGAATCGATTATACAAAATTCTTCTAATGAGTATGAAAATTTTGGTAAGATTTTTAGCTTAAATATTCAACCATTAAAAGCACTGATGAAACTAATTGGAATTAGTGTTTTATATTTTATAGTGTTAAAAATTTTATTTATTAAATTAAAAAACATTTCAATCAAGCAAAAGGTGAATACAAAAATATTAGGAACAAGCAAAAAAGCTTTTATCTATTGCTCTATCATTTTGTTCCTATCGTATTTACCATATTTGTTACATTATTTTCCTGGACTTTATCATATTGATGCTAGAGATTCCATTGCACAAATTGTCGGAATGAAAGAACTTTCTAATCATCATCCAGTTTTCTATACTTTGTATGTGGGAATATTTATCAACATTGGAAAACTATTTAATAATTATAATTTAGGAATTGCTTTACATTCCATATTTCAAATGATAATGATGTCTTTCACTTTTTCGTATATCATGCATTATATGGCAAAATTAAAAATAGATTATAGATTAAGATTAATCACGTTTTTATTATTTGCATTCTTACCTATGAATGCTAATTATGCTATTTCTATAAGTAAAGATACACCTTTCACTCTTGCTATGAGTATTATGATGGTTTGTATGATTAGAATGTGTTTGGACCAAAATGATTTTTTTAAAAATAAAAAGAATATTATTATTTTTACTTTCAGTTGCTTTTTAGTTACAGCATTTAGAAATAATGGAATCTATATTCTTCTAATTTTGTTTCCTATTTTACTCGTTTATGCTAAAAAGTTTTTTACTCAAAAAGAAAATAAGGTAGCTCCATTTAGACAAATAATCATTTCATTTATAGTGATTTTTTCGCTATTTACCCTATATAGATATCCGTTATTTTCCATTCTGAACGTTAAGGAAGGCTCTTCTGCAGAGGCTCTTTCTATACCATTACAGCAATTTGCTCGAATTACAAAATATGAGGAAAATCATTTAACAAATGAAGAAAAAGAGAAAATTAATTACTATTTAGATTATGATTCGATTGCAACTATTTACAATGGAAAAATTTCTGACAAGGTTAAAGCAACTTTTAAAGAGGAAAATTTTAAAAAAGATAAGCTGGGATTATTTCAATTATATTTTCAACTTTTTTTAAAATATCCTAGATTGACGATGGAGGCATTTTTTGATAATAACTATGGATACTGGTATCCGGATGTAGTGTATTGGAAAATGTTCAGGGAGCCTATGGATTTAAGTAATAGTATTATTTCTTCTCTTAATATTGAATGGACACCAATCGTTAGGATAGATATATTATATTATTGTATTTTGGCGTTGAATTATGCTAATTTGTCTTTTGTCACTGTGCTAATTAGTCCGGGATTCATGTTTTGGATGTTACTTATTTGCATATCATATATGCTTTATAGAAAGCAAAAGGGAAGATTTATATTAACCATTCCATTATTAGCTCTTTGGTTAACATGCATTGCTTCACCAGTTTATGCAATGTTTAGATATATCTATCCACTATACGTGATAATGCCATTTTTGATTGGAATAATTCTTTATGAGTCGAATGATTCATGTGCTATGTTAATAACATCTTCCGAGCAGTAATAATATTATAAATACATTAAAATATATATGATTTTCGCAAATAGAATTATTATTTAATTTATTTACTTTTTTATTGATATATTATATAATAAATACGTAGATATTTATGGGAGGATGATAGGATGTCAAACGAAGACAAAGAGAGAGTCCAGTATAGTTCGAATAGAAATAGAAAAAAGAAAAAGAAGTCACATAAAGTAGCCAAATTCTTCTTCTTAGCAATATTTTGGGGAATACTAATTGCAGTAGGACTTAGCGTGGGTGTAGTATACTCATTATTTAAAGGCGCAGGTGATTTACCACTTGAGCAGTTTGAAATAGATAATTTTACAACAATCATATATGATAAAGACGGAAATGAATATGCTCGATTAGACTCAAAAGAAAATCGAATATACGTTACGATAGATGAAATGTCTGAGTATTTGCCAAAAGCATTTGTTGCCATAGAAGATGAGAGATTTTATTCTCATAAAGGTGTTGATTTAAAACGTACAGGTGCTGCTATTGCCACATTCTTGACACATCGTGGTAATTCTGATTTTGGGGGAAGCACAATAACGCAACAGTTAATAAAAAAAGTTACAAGTGATGATAGTAGAAGTTGGCAAAGAAAAGTTAGAGAGATAGTTAGAGCAATACAAGTTGAACAAAAAATGTCGAAAGATCAAATTATTGAGCTATATATGAACATTATATTTTTAGGTGAAAACTCTTATGGTGTCGAAACAGCAGCTCATACATATTTTAATAAAACAGCAAAGGAATTAGACATTGCTGAATGCGCTATGATAGGCGGTTTAGCACAAGCTCCAAGCAGTGTAAATCCTTTTTCTAATTATGAAGCAGCGAAAGAAAGACAAGAATTAGTACTAGGTAAGATGCATGAACTAGGATTTATCACACAAGAACAATATAATCAAGCAAAAGAGGAAGAATTAGTTGTTAGTAAAGGTGGTGTCTCATCCGGAAAAAGCAATTCTTATTTTGTAGATGCCGTTGTTGAAGCTGTTATTAACGATTTAGCCAACGATATGGGGATTGATAAAGGTGAGGCACAAAGAATGGTATATAGTAAAGGATATAATATATACACAACTGTAGATCCTAAAATACAAAATATCATGGAAACGGTATACAAAGATCCAAGCTATTTTAAATTAAGTAATGGAAACTATGATGAAAATTTACAATCTGCAATGGTTTTGGTTGATTATACCAAAGGAAATGTTGTTGGTCTTGTTGGAGGAGCAGGAGAAAAAAATACTTTGAGAGGTTTAAATAGGGCAACGCAATCATATAGACAACCTGGTTCCACAATGAAACCAATGGGGGTTTACGCTCCAGGACTTGAAAAAGGAACTATAACAGCTGCTTCAACGTATGATGATGCATTAACAACATTTAGAGTTGGAAGTTCTACCTGGACGCCCAAAAATAGTGATGGTGCTTATAGAGGCATGACATCAATTAGAAAAGCAATTGCATCATCTATTAACGTGGTTGCATCTAAAACGTTTTTTGATGTTGGTGCTGCCGCATCAAGGAATTTCCTTTTAAAGCTTGGAATTACATCATTAACAAGCAGTGATTTATATCCGGCTGCATTAGCTCTAGGTGGCTTAACACAAGGAGTTTCACCTTTCGAACATGCAGGTGCATATTCTACATTTGCAAATGGCGGAATTTATATTGAACCGAAACTATATACGAAAGTGGTTTCTAGAAATGGAGAAACCATATTAGAAAAAATTAGTGAAGTAAGGCAAGTAATGTCTAAGCAAAATGCCTATATTTTAACGGATATGATGCGTGATGGCGTAAAAAGTGGTACAGGTACGGAAGCAAAACTTTCTACTAATATGCCAGTAGCCGGTAAAACAGGTACAACAAATGATAGTAAAGATAGATGGTTTGCTGGATACACTCCATATTATGAAGGTTCTGTTTGGGTTGGATACGATATTCAAAAAACGATTAATGTATATGGAAACCCAGCCGCAAGAATATGGAAAGCTGTTATGTCACAAGTTCATGAAGGATTAGAAGTAAAAGAATTTGAAAAGCCTACAGGTATTGTTACTGCTGCTGTGTGCGCTGATTCTGGAATGCTTGCAACAGATTTGTGCAAAAAAGATAGAAGAGGTAGTAGGGTAAAATCAGAAATATTTGCTTCTGGAACAGTTCCTACAAAACATTGTACGATGCACGTCGAAGCAGAAGTTTGCCCAGATACTTTAAAATTAATGAATCCAACTTGTTATAAAGTTACAAGAGCATACACGACAGTATTCATAGATAAAGGAGATAAAGGTACGCCTAATACAAAACCAGGTGATTATGATGCAATGTTACCAACAGAATACTGTACATTCCATGAAGCTGTTAGGGACGAGAATGGAAATTGGCTTATAACAGATCCAATAGTAGATAATGAAATAGACAATATTAATCATGGTACTGATGAGGATAATTCAGAAGATAATAGTAGTAAAAGTGATAAAACTGAAGAAAATACAAATTCTACTTCTAATGATGATAAAGAACCATATAATTATTTGGATGTAAATGGTGTACCAAATTGGATAAATAATAACAAAAGATGATAAAATATTGTATTGACAAAAGATATAAAGGAGAGAAAAACAATGATTAAGAAAGTTGGAATACTCACAGCTGGTGGTGATTGCCCAGGACTTAATGCTGTAATCAGGGGAATAGTGAAAACAGCAGACTACGCCAGTGTTGAAACATATGGATTTATGCAAGGATATAAAGGATTATATTATAACAATTTTATGAAATTAGATCCTACTGTGGTAAGTGGAATTATTGCAAAAGGTGGAACAATTTTAGGCTCAAATAATAAGACAAATATTTTCGCTATGCCTGTGAAAGACAAAAACGGTGAAATTTCTTTTGAAGATAAATCTTTTGAAGTCGTTGAGAGACTAAAAAGAGATAATTTTGATTGCTTAATCATCATTGGTGGTGATGGCTCCTTAAAATCTGCTAGGGATTTTACTAGAAGAGGATTAAATGTAATTGGTGTTCCAAAAACAATAGATAATGATGTACCATACACAGATACGACATTTGGATTTAATACAGCAGTTACAGTTGCTACAGAAGCTATAGATAGAATAAGAACAACAGCAGAATCACATGGAAGAATACTTGTATTAGAAGTAATGGGCAGATATGCTGGTTGGATTGCACTTGCTGCTGGAATTGCAGGTGGAGCAGATACTGTATTAATTCCAGAAATTCCATATGACTTTAAATCAATTGTTAATAAGATTAATCAAAGAAAATCAATTGGAAAAAATTATAGTATAATTGTTGTTGCTGAAGGTGCCAAGCCAATTGGCGGTAATGTCGCAGTAAAGAGTATTGTAAGTGATAGCCCGGATAGTATAAGACTAGGTGGAGCAGGAGAGTTTGTTGCTAGAGAAGTTGAAAAATTAATAGGGCAAGAAGCTCGTAGCACTTCACTTGGATATATTCAAAGAGGTGGCGACACAAGTCCATATGATAGAATTTTATCAACAGAATATGGTGCTATGGCAATGCAAATGGCTATTGATGAAAAATTTAATAATATGGTTACGATGTTAAATGGAAAAATAACGTATGTTCCACTTGAAGAAGTAGCTGGCAAAGATACTGCCATAGGAGCAAGTTCATCGAATATAAAAACTGTTGACTTAAACTCAGATATGATTCAAACTGCTAGAAGAGTGGGAATTTGTTTAGGAGATTAGGAGCGTGTAGAATGTTTGAAAACAAAGATCTTGAAGAATTTAAACATTATATTAAAGGCAAATATGTGGCTGTAATTGGCATGGGAGTAAGTAACACTCCACTAATTCGTTACTTAATGGATTTAGATGCTAATATTACAGTTTTTGATAGAAAAACTGAAGATGAGTTGGATAGTTCTCTATGTGAAGAGTATGCATTACAAGGTGTTAAGTTTTCTTTAGGAGAGAACTATTTAGATAATTTGAATGGATATGATATTATTTTTAGATCTCCTAGTATGAGACCAGATCATCCAGCTTTAGAACATGAATTAAATCGTGGCGCAATTCTTACATCTGAGATTGAAATGCTAATTGATTTATGCCCAGGAAAAATCATTGGTATTACTGGAAGCGATGGTAAGACTACTACCACTACTTTAATTTATAAAATATTAGTAGAAGATGGCTATCATTGCTATTTGGGTGGTAATATAGGAACACCTTTATTTGCTAGAATAGATGAAATGAAGCCTGAAGATATTGTTGTGTTGGAACTTAGTAGCTTTCAGCTAATGACTTTGAAAAAAAGTCCACATATTTCAATTGTAACGAATGTGTCACCTAATCATTTAGATGTTCATAAAAGTTATGAAGAATATATTGAATCAAAAGAAAATATTTTTAAATATCAAAAGCAGGGAGACATAGTCGTACTTAATTTCGATAATGATATTACAAGAGAAATGGCAAATCTTGCGAAGGGAGACGTCAGGTTCTTTAGTACGAAAGTGAAACTGGATGATGGCGTTATTCTTGATTCTGGTATGATTAAGGTATCGACCGGTAAAGTTAGAAAACAAATTATAAAAACAGATGATATCTTACTTATGGGAGCACATAATATTGAGAATGCTTGTACTGCGATTGCAGCAATACACGATATTGTAAAGCCAACATCTATTGTTAATGTTTTAAAAACTTTTAAAGGCGTAGAGCATAGAAATGAATTTGTTAGAGAACTAGATGGAGCAAAATGGTACAATGATTCCATTGGAAGTAGTCCAACTAGGACGATTGCAGGCTTACTTAGTTTTAATCAAAAAGTGATTTTAATTGCTGGTGGATATGATAAGCACCTAGACTACACAAATTTAGGAAAATATATTGTTGATCATGTAAGTACGTTAATACTATTAGGACAAACAAAAGAAAAAATAAAAAATGCAACTTTAGCGGAGATAGAGTCGAGAGCAGAAGACATTGAGCTACCTTTCATTGAATGTGAAACTTTAGAAGAGGCAGTAAATTGTGCAAGAAAATGTGCGAAAAAAGGGGATATTGTATTTTTCTCTCCTGCAAGTGCTAGTTTTGATATGTTTAAAAACTTTATGGAACGAGGAAATAAGTTTAAAGAACTTGTAAATAACCTATAAAAAACACTTGCAACTTTAATGGTAAACATATAAAATATTACTATAAACAAAAGAAAAGAGGGTTAAATATGAGTTTTTTTAAAAAGTTTGGCATAACATTTGGAAATAAGAAAAATAAACTTTTACCTGAATCGAAAATAAATTTTAAAGAAAACATAATTGAACCTACTATTTTTGCTCAGACGGATAATAGCGCGTTCAAAACACTTGCTACCTTTGATATAAATGTAGAACCGCCTAAATATGAAGGCGCAATTCCAGAGGCAACGATCAAATTTTACCCCTTAAAGTAACCGATTAATCATTAGTTGCAATTCACGGATAAAATCGTTCCTTAAAAAACGTGTCAAAAACGTTGACAAATTTTAAAAAATGATATATACTTTTAGAGCTGACAGTGATTAAGACTAATACAACTAAAAATACATAATAGTTGATAATAATAAATATACGAAGCTTAAGGAGGGAATTTTGAAATGGCACAACCAAAAAGAAGATGGTCTAAAGCTAGAACTGGATTAAGAAGATCTACTTGGAAATTAGAAAAACCAAATTTCGGAGAATGTCCACATTGTCATGAACCAGTTAGACCACATACAGTTTGCAAAAATTGCGGATACTATGATGGAAAAGAAGTTATAGCTATGAAAGACGCAGAATAATGGAAAAGATGTCCTAAGGTATCAGGGCATCTTTTTTGATAATAATAATTTATTAAATATTACGTACTGGTGCATAGGTTCGCTAGATTAAAAATGAGGTGAAAAACGTATGAAACATAAGATAAAAGAAATAGTTCATGGAAGTATTGCTGAAGAGATGCAAATTGAGTCAGGGGATTATTTAGTTTCAATTAATGGTGAAGAAATAAAAGACATTTTAGACTATAAGTTTCAGATTTTTGATGAATACATTACTGTTGTAATAGAAAAGGCAAATGGGGAAGAATGGGAACTAGAAATCGAGAAAGAAGAAAATGAAGATTTAGGAATTGTCTTTCCAGAACAATTAATTGAAAAGCCTAGAAACTGTGCGAATAAATGTATATTTTGTTTTATGGATCAATTGCCAGATAAGGTAAGGCAAACACTTATTTTTAAAGATGATGACTTTAGGCTTTCATTTATTACAGGTAACTATGTTACACTAACAAATTCAGGCTACAAAGATTTAGATAGAATCATAAAATATCATCTAAGTCCAATTAACATCTCAGTTCATGCGACAGACCCTGATGTGAGAAAAATGATGCTAAATAACAAGAATGCAGACAAAATAATGGAATACATTAAATATCTAACCGACCACGATATTAAAGTGAATGCACAAATAGTATTGTGCCCTGGAATCAATGATGGAAAAATATTAGATAAAACAATTGCAGAACTTTCTGAGTATGCCCCAACTTTACAATGTATTGCCATTGTTCCTGTAGGACTTACTAAGTATAGAAAAAATTTGTACCCTTTAAAAGTTTTTGATGAAGAAGGTTGTCGAAAGACAATTGCACAGGTGAATAAATGGCAAACAAGATTCAAAAAAAAGTATGGAATTAACCTTGTATATTTAGCAGACGAATTTTATATGAAGGCGAAGAGAAAAGTGCCAGATTTCAAAGAGTATGACGAGTTTCCTCAACTGGAAGATGGTATTGGGATGTTAGCATATTTTGATAAAGAGTTTGAAACTTATTTAAGACGCTTTAAAGGAAGAAAATTAGAAAAAACAGTTTCCATTGCAACAGGAAAAATTGCATATGGCTTTATACGCTCTAAAATGGATGAATTAGAAAAGAAATTCACAGGACTGAAAGTAAATGTGTATCCAATAGAAAACTTGTTTTTTGGAACTGAAATAACCGTTACAGGATTGATTACAGGTAATGACTTAATAACAGGACTTCAAGATAAAGAACTTGGAGAATATTTGATTATTTGCGAAGATATGCTAAAGAGTGATGAAAATGTTTTTCTTGATGATGTAACATTAAGCGAAGTAAAAGAAAAATTAAATACCAATATAGTTGTTTCTGGTAGAGGGGGAAAAAGCAACATTAGGGCAGTAATTTATGGAGAAAGTTGTAAGAATGGCTAAGTAATTGGTATATAGACTATATATAAACAAAAGAGGAGGATTATAAGTGGAAGTAATTTATGATGAATTAGGAAATGTTGTGGAAGGTATTATTGTAAAATATTATTCAGAAGATAAAAAAATGTCGGAAACACCATATAAAAATAAACTAATTAATGGTAATGTAATTGAATATCATTATAACGGTAATATTAGTTCAATCACACCTTATGTGGATGGAATTATTCATGGAGTAGAAAAGATATATTATCAAAACGGAATGCTTATGGAAGTGATTCCATACGAGCACGGTAAAATACATGGTACGAAATATAGATACTTTGAAACAGGTTTATTAGAGGAGCAAGCAGATTACACAAAAGATGTATTAAATGGATATGTAATAAAATATAATTCAGATGGAACCATTAGAGTAAAGCAAGCATATAAAAAGGGTTTTCCAGTGAATGAATTTCATGAAGAAAAGAAAGAAGAAATTGAAGATAAGGATGAAAACGAAAAAGATAAGAAAATGCTTACAAGAGAAGAGATTGATAGACTTATCTAAAGTAGTAATTTTATCTTGACAATAAACTTAATTACTTATAAAATAGAGGAGTAATGGAAATATATTATTTAAAATATATTATGTGGTGACTAGGATACTACCATTTAAAAGCAAATGTGTCCTTGATAATATATTTGAACATTGAAAAGTAAATAAGGGAGGTGGACGATATTTTTACTACAGAATCATTAATACTTTCAGGAATCGTCCTTGTCGTAACTGCGATTGCTACAGCCTTTATCACTTCAAGAATTTACATAAAAAAGCAAAGAGAAGATGAAAAAAATGGGCTATCTAAATTAAAAAATGCAGAAGAAGAAGCAAAGAAAATTTTAGATGAAGCTTCGAGAGAAGCAGAAGCCGCTAGAAAAGAAAAGGTTATTTTAGCGAAAGAGGAAATTCAAAAAGAAAGAGCAGAATTAGACAGGGAGGTAAAAGAAAGACGAGCAGAAAGTCAAAAGCAAGAAAGAAGATTGTTCCAAAAGGAAGAATCGCTAGACAAAAAACTTGAAAATTTGGAAAACAAAGAAGCAAAATTAGCAGAAAAGTTAAAAGAAATAGAGTCACAAAAAGCAGAGTTAGACACTTTCAAAGAAAAGCAAGTTGCAGAACTTGAAAGAATTTCTAATTTATCACAAGAGGACGCAAAGAATTATTTGCTTAGTATTTTAAAAGAATCTCTTACGCATGAGTCTGCTGTTATGATTAGAGATAGTGAGGCAAAAGCGAAAGATGAAGCAAATAAAAAGGCAAAAGAGCTAATTACATATGCTGTTCAAAAGTGCGCTGCAGACCATACTTCAGAGACTACTGTTTCGGTTGTTCCTTTACCAAGTGATGATATGAAAGGTAGAATTATCGGAAGAGAAGGTAGAAATATTAAAACGTTAGAAACATTAACTGGTATTGACTTAATTATTGATGATACACCTGAAGCTGTTATTTTGTCAGGATTTGATCCAATTAGACGTGAGGTAGCACGTATTGCACTTGAAAATTTAGTTACGGATGGTAGAATTCATCCAGCTAGAATTGAAGAGTCAGTTGAAAAGGCAAAAGATGAGCTTGAAGCAATCATTAAAGAAGAGGGTGAAAGGGCTTCAATGGAAACAGGTGTCATTGGTTTACATCCGGATGTAATTAAGTTAATTGGTAAGTTAAAGTATAGAACTAGTTATGGTCAAAATGTTCTTAACCACTCAATTGAGGTTTCGCAATTAGCAGGTATTATGGCAGAAGAATTGGGATTTGATCCAAAACTTGCGAAACGTGCTGGTCTTCTTCATGATATTGGAAAATCTATTGACCATGAGATGGAAGGCACACATGTTGAAATTGGTGTCGATATCTTAAAGAAGTATAAAGAAAACGATACAGTAATCAATGCAGTGCATGCACATCATGGAGATGTAGAGCCACAAACAATGGAGGCTGTTCTTGTACAAGCTGCTGATGCTATTTCTGCATCAAGACCTGGTGCTAGACGTGAGACACTAGAAGCATACATTAAACGTCTAGAAAAGCTTGAGGAAATTGCAGATTCATTTGAAGGAGTAGATAAATCTTTTGCAATCCAAGCTGGTAGAGAGGTTAGAATTATTGTAAAACCAGAAAATATTGATGACGATAAAATGGTACTTATGGCAAGAGATGTTGCAAAACGAATTGAAGACGAAATGGATTACCCAGGACAAATCAAAGTAAATGTGGTAAGAGAAACTCGTGCTATTGAATATGCTAAATAATATGGTTATCAACTAGTAGAAAATTTAAAATTATAAAATAAGAGTAGGCGCGCTTTGTGTCTACTTTTTTTATTTCATAGGAAAGTTATAGAAATTTTTGTTTGTAACTTGCGAATAGCAAGCAATACAAGTTTCTTATGTAATAGAAAAATTATTACCTAAATTCTTTTCTGATTAAGGTAAATACTATAATTTTTTATATTTCATTGATAATTATAAAATTCTGAAATATAATAATGGAAGATTAGGAGGTTTGTTTTATGAACATTTTGGCTATAGGAGATATTGTTGGAACGCCTGGTATGGAAGCTGTTAGAAAGTATATTGCAAAATTAAAAGAAGAGTATAAAATAGATTTTACAATTGTTAATGGTGAAAATTCAGCAGACGGAATGGGAATTACTCATAAAATATTAAAGGACTTATATGCTTTAGGTGCGGATGTTGTCACTATGGGCAATCATACTTGGGGAAAAAAAGAGATTTTTAACTTTATCAATGATGAGGAAAGGCTTATTAGACCTGCAAACTATGCCCAAGGACTTCAAGGGAAAGGAAGTACTATTGTTAATTGTAAGGAAAAAAAGATTGGGGTAATTAATTTAATTGGTAGAGTTGAAATGGGAGGATCTTTTGATAGTCCATTTGAAATAGCCGATAAAGAAATTACCAAATTAAAAGAAAAAGGTGCTGACATTATCATTATTGATTTTCATGCAGAAGCAACTGCTGAAAAGAAAGCACTTGCATACTTTTTGAAAGAGAAAGCAAACATTATTTTTGGTACACATACTCATGTTCAAACTGCTGATGAAACAATTTATGATACGGGAATGGGGTATATTACAGATATTGGTATGACGGGTGCTAAGAATTCAATAATAGGTATGTCACCAGACGTTGCATTAAAAAGATTTTTAACACAAATTCCTGAAAGATATTCATGTGCAACAGGCGATTTTATGCTTAATGGTGTGGTATTTTTCTTTGATGAAAATAATAAAAGGGTGTCGAAAATTGAAAGGATAAGAATATAAATGAGGAAAAATAGCATCTTTTGACGTACGAAACATCCCATATGTCGAACGGAATAAATGGATATTTTTGGAAATTATAATATAATTTTTATTGTAGTAAAAAATAATAATTATATTACAAGGAGGAAATAATATGGATGTTTTAAGAATTTCTACAAAATCAAATCCAAATTCAGTAGCGGGTGCGATAGCAGGATTAATCAAGGAAAAAGGAAAAGCAGAGATGCAAGCAATTGGAGCAGGGGCTTTAAATCAAGCAATTAAGGCAATTGCAATTGCAAGGGGGTTTGTTGCACCATCAGGTGTTGATTTAATTTGTATTCCAGCTTTTACAGAAATTAAAATTGAGGATGATGAAAGAACAGGTATAAAGCTTTTAATAGAACCTAGATAAATGGGAAAAACTCTGATTTTTAATCAGAGTTTTTTAAATTACGCAGATAAATTGTAATCAATTTAATGCTTGCAATTAATATATGGTTATTATAAAATTACTATGCTAGGTGGTGAAGTTTTGAAAAAAATTTTTTTGTTTTTTACCTTAATAGGCGTCACTTTAGGTCTTGTTTTTGGCATTAGAAGTGCTATTAAAAATAGAAAAAATAATGAAGTAATAGTAGAATTAGATAGCGGTGATAACTATATTCACGAATTAAATATCCCGATTATGGAAATTGACTCACTTAACCCGCTTTTAACAACTAACAAGCATGTTTCTAACATTCTACAGTTAATATATGAGCCATTAGTACTGATATCTTATGATGAAACTTTGACTCCTATTCTAGGAATAGAGTGGGCAAAAAAGGACGATTTAAATTGGATTGTTAAACTTAGAAAAGGGGTAAAGTGGCATAACGGTACTGAGTTTACATCAAAGGATGTTATTTTTACAGTCAATTCATTATTAAGTGAAAATGTTAATTCTTTATACAAATCTAACCTTTTAAATGTTTTAAATGTTGAGGCATTAGACGAATATAGTGTGATTTTCACTCTTCAAGAGAAAGATGATTTCTTTATTTATAAACTTGTATTTCCAATTGTTCCAGAATACTATTTTAAAAATGGAGATATTTTAAATGAAAACAAAAACAATATACCAGTTGGAACAGGAGCTTATAAATATGTTACTACTAACGATATAGAAGATTATATTCAAATTGAGAAAAATAGCAATTGGTGGAATCATGAATTAGAAACTAAATTAAACACAATATATTTAATGCGATATCCTACGTATGGTGAAGCAATAAAATCCTATAAATCTGCTAAAGTAGATATGATAATTACATCAATGACTGATTGGGTAAAAAAATTTGGTACCATAGGCAATAATGTCTATAGTTTTGAAAGTTCTACATTTGATACGATAGTGCCAAATACGAAAAGGGCATCTCTTGCAGAAAGCTCTGTTCGAAAAGCATTATTATTTGCAATTAATAGAGAGAATATTGTTTCAAAGGTATTTGATGGAAATGCAACAGTAACCGATATGCCAATTCATAATCGCTCTAAATATTATTTTTCAGGCTTGCAATCAGAGTATGATTTAGATAAAGCAAAGCAAGTTTTGATAAATGCTGGCTGGAAAAATGATGGTACGTCATGGCAAAAAAATGGACAAAGATTAAGGTTCACATTACTTGTTAATGAAGAAAATTCAGAGCAAGTAAGAAGTGCAGAAATTATTAAAGAAAATCTGAGCGAGATCAATATAGATATTACTATTAAAAAAATTAGTTTTATCAATCTTCAAAAAGCTTTGAATACAGATGATTTTGATTTGGTTCTAGCTTCATTTGATATAAAAAATGAGTTAACCATATTAGAGTTGATACAGTCAGATAGTGTTTTAAATTATGCAAATTTCACAAACCAGAAAGTGGATGAAGCAGTTCAAGAAGTTCATAATAATTACAACGAAGCAACGATGCAAGCATTAGAAAGAGGATATAAAGACGAAGTTCCATATATAGGTTTATATTTTAGAAATAGTACATTACTTACAAATAAGAGCGTAAAAGGCAGTATAGAGCCTAGATGGAATTATCCTTTTGCAAATATGACAACATGGTGCAAGTGAGCAATCAATTCTGCTATTTATGGTACTTTACAATAGAATGATTTGACATTATCGAGTTATAAGTGGTTTGTCAGTAAAAAATAAAAATAACACTTGACATTTAAGAACGGCTGTTCTACAATAAAAGCGTAGTGATGAGTAGGAAGTAATGCATGAAAGTCTACTGATTTTAATCGGCATATAGATTTAGTGCAAAATTTAAAGGAGGTTTTTTTGTGGCAAAAAATGATAATAAAAAAGTACAAACAAATATTAATGAGGAGAAACAAAAAGCACTTGAAGTTGCTTTAGGTCAAATTGAAAAACAATTTGGTAAAGGCTCTGTTATGAAATTAGGGGAAAATGCTACGATGTCAGTAGAAGCGATACCTACAGGAGCTCTTAGTTTAGATATAGCACTAGGTATTGGTGGTGTGCCAAGAGGAAGAATTGTTGAAGTATTTGGACCAGAATCTTCTGGTAAAACAACAGTTGCACTTCATATGATTGCTGAAGCACAAAAAATGGGAGGCGTAGCTGCGTTCATAGATGCAGAGCATGCACTAGATCCAGTATATGCTAGAAATCTTGGAGTAGATATTGATAACCTCATTGTTTCACAACCGGATACAGGTGAGCAAGCACTAGAAATTGCTGAAGCACTTATTAGAAGTGGTGCAATAGATATTATTGTAGTTGATTCAGTTGCAGCACTTGTTCCAAAGGCTGAAATTGATGGAGATATGGGAGAAGCACACGTTGGTCTTCAAGCGAGACTTATGTCACAAGCTTTAAGAAAAATAACAGGTGTTTTAAACAAATCAAATACTGTTGCCATTTTTATTAACCAACTTCGTGAAAAAGTAGGAATTATGTTTGGAAATCCTGAGGTTACTCCAGGAGGTAGAGCACTTAAATTTTATTCTACAGTAAGACTTGATGTTAGAAGAATTGAAACATTAAAGCAAAATGGTGAAGTACTTGGAAATCGTACAAAAGTTAAAGTCGTTAAAAATAAAGTTGCTCCTCCATTTAGAGAAGCAGAATTTGATATTATCTATGGTAAAGGTATTTCTAAAGAGGGAAATATATTAGATATTGCTGTTAATTTAGATATTGTTGAAAAATCTGGTGCATGGTTTAGCTATAATGGTAATAGAATTGGTCAAGGTAGAGAAAATGTAAAACAATATTTAATTGATAATCCAGATATTTGTGATGAAATTGAAAGAAAAGTGAGAGAAAATATTTCTACTGCTTTTGATAAAAGTTTAGCGGATGAATTAGTGAATACGGATGAAGATTCAGAATTAGATGAGGAATAGTTCAAAGTGCCGAATGTATTTGCCTTGAAATGATGTGAAGGCAAAATACATTTGGCATAAAATTTACGTAGTGGCAAATAGTATTTGTCACTCTATTTAAAGGTGGAAAAAGTTTTATGATTTTAGATGATAAATTGATGAAGTACGTACTATTTCAAAAAAGAACAGTGCAAGAAGTAAAAAACAAATGTAAGTTATTGGGATATACAGAAGACTATATTGAAGAGATAATTGCATATTTAATAGAAAATGGATATTTAGATGATGAACTTTATGTTATGAAGTTTATATTAAACACAATAAAATTAAAGAAAAAATCGGCAAAAGAAATTCGTTTCGATTTAATTCGAAGAGGAGTAAATGAAAGTGTGATAGATAAATATATGGATACTTCTGAAATAAATGATTATGAATTAAGATGTGCCATTGAGCTTGCTCAAAAAAAATATAAAGAATGTAATGACATTTTAAAAGTAAAAAAATACTTGCTAAATAAAGGATATAGAACAATGTTTGTAAATAAAGCAATTGACACTTTGAAGGAAATAAGCAATAATAATAATATAGAGATATATGATAATGATTAAGGAGGCGTTTTATGCAAGATTATTTGAGAAAAGTTTTAGAGTCTGTTTCATTTATCAATGAAAAGATTAGTGAAATGCCAGAAATAGCGATTATTTTAGGGTCAGGTTTAGGTGGCTTAGCAGATGAAGTAATGGATAGAGTGGAAATACCTTATAGTGATATTCCAAATTTTCCTGCTTCTAAAGTTGTAGGTCATGAAAACAAACTAATCATTGGAAAAATATATAATAAAAATGTTATTGTAATGCAAGGAAGATTTCATTATTATGAAGGGTATGAAATGGATGAAGTTACATTTCCAATAAAAGTTTTTGCGCTATTGGGAGTATCAAAACTAATTGTGTCGAATGCTGCTGGAGGTTTAAATAAAAAATTAAAAAGTGGTGATTTAATGCTAATTACAGACCACATTAATACATTTGGGCTATCGCCATTAAGAGGAGAAAATATATCAGAATTTGGGGAAAGATTTCCAGGTATGAGGAATGCTTATTCTCCAAGATTGATAGAATTAGCAAAAGAACAAGCAAAAGCGAAAGACCTGACTACTAAATTGGAATTGAAAGAAGGAGTATATGCTTTTATGCCAGGTCCGCAATATGAAACAGAAGCAGAAATAAAAATGTTGGACATCATTGGTGCAGATGCAGTTGGTATGTCTACCGTTCCAGAAGTAATTAGTGCAGTTCATTCAGGCATAGAGGTGCTTGGAATTACCTGTATCACTGATGAATGCTATGCGCCAGTTTCTCCATCACATGAGAGAGTGTTGCAAGTTGCAGAACAAGTATCTGAAAAATTTAAAACTTTGGTGATGAAGGTAATCATGGCAATGTAGCAATTACGAAGTGTGATAAAACATAGATAACGTTGATAGTTATAGAAGATATATCTCACTTTTAATAGGAAGGATTAATATGGAGCAATATACAATAAAAATGGATAATTTTGAAGGTCCGCTAGATTTGTTATGCCATTTAATAGATAAAAATAAGATGGATATTTTTGATATAAAAATTAATGATATAACAGACCAATATATAGAATATTTAAGTTATATGAAACAAATGAATTTAGAAATTACCAGCGAGTTCATTGTTATGGCTTCTAGGTTATTATATTTAAAGTCCAAACATTTATTACCTGTTCTTGAGGAAGAAGAGGAAGAGGACGAATTTGACCTAGTTAAGTTATTAATTGAATATAAAAAGTATAAAGAGATTACGAAAGTTTTTAAAGAAAACTTAAATACTTTTGGAAAGAGATGTTATAAACTTCCGGAAAAGATAGAACTTCCAAAGAATAAATTAGATAAAGTTTTTGATGCATCTACCATTATTGATACATATGCTAACTTCGTTCGTAAAGAAATAGAAAAGAAAAATCTTGATGCAGAAAATATTAATCGAATCGCTGTTAGTGAAAAGTATACAATTCAAAGTAAAATTAGAGAAATTTTAAAAACACTTTGGAAGAAACCTCAATTTATCTTTAATAAGCTTTTCAACGTTAAGAAAAAGCCGAAAGCCGAGGTGGTAACAGCTTTTCTTAGCTTGCTTGAACTTTCAAAATTAGAAAGAATTAAAGTTACGCAAAATTCGCTATTCGGTGATATTAGTGTTACTAAAATACAAAAAGTAAAGTCATAATATCAATTTTATTTATCAATTGAATAAACTTAAATATGAATAATCATAGAAATATTTGCCAAAAATATTTCTATGATTATTTTTTTATTTATCTTATTAATGATAATTGCGTTAATGTTTGTGAAATTTAGAATATTATTTAAAATTATATTTGAAAATACAAAAAGTCATATTGAAATAAAATCTTTATTTTTTAATCTTGATAAAAATGGAAAATTTATTTTGAAAAGAAAAACGAATAATGAAAATATTCTAGAAAAAAATAAGAAAAATAATAACAAGAAAAATAAAAAATTATCCAAAATAAAGTTTTGGATTTTAAAACACATACAATATGACGAAATCATTATTTATGAAAAAATAGGAGTACTAGATCCTTTGATTACAGCTATTACAATCCCTTTCGTATCAACGATTACAACATTTCCATTAAATTTTTTAAACGTTAATTATCAAAACTTTAAATATGAAATTTTTCCAGACTACAATCATCTTGTATTTGTACTCGATTTAAAAGCAAAAGCATCTTTTAGAATTGTTGATTTTATAATAAGTATAATTCAAGAAAAATTGCACAAATTAAATAATAGAATTTAATTTGTGGAGGTATAGCTATGAATGAACATCCAATCGAGGGACTTATGAATACCGTTATGAGTAACTTAAGAGATATGGTAGACGTAAATACAGTTATTGGGGAAACAATTGAACTTGAAAATGGCAATGTAATTGTTCCTGTTTCCAAAGTAAGTTTTGGGTTTGCAGCTGGTGGTAGTGAATTTAACATGGGAACTTTGGAACAATCCAAAAAGCAAGGATTAGATGAAGAAACAAAATATAGTTTACCATTTGGTGGCGGTAGTGGAGCAGGTGTAAACATTCAGCCTGTTGGATTTTTGGTAATAACGGAAAATTCCGCAAAGATGTTACCAGTTAACCATTGTAGTGCCATTGATAAATTACTTGATTATGTACCAGATTTGTTAGAAAAAATAGGAGATATGTGTAAAGGAAACAAAACATACACCTATGAATTTTATGAAGATGCAGATGGTTGTAAGTGTGAAGAAAAAGCGGAAGAAAACACCAATCCTATAAGTGAAGAATCCAATAATACTGAAGAATAAATGACGACAAAAAAATATGGACGAAAATTTTTCGCCCATATTTTTAATGTACATATTAAAAATTAATCTTTGCGAAGAATAGCAGCAATAGCTACAACAGCAATTACAATAACAACAGCAATAATAGCTCCAACTACAGAACCACTATTTGAAGATGTTGTAGTAGTATCAGTTGTTGTGTTTGTTTCTTCAGAAGTAGTTGTAGTATCAACTTCACTTGGTTCAACTTCTATTCCTTCATTTTCTTCACCAGAAATAACTTCTTCATTAACAAGCTCTCCACTAACTGCTTCATTAACAAGTTCTCCACTGATTACTTCATTAACTGTTGCCTCAGAACCTTCAACATTACCAGAAACTTCTATTTCAGGACTAGGAGCTATAAGAATTTGTTCTTCTGTAGCAAATACTGAAGAAAGAGAAAAAACTAAAACTAAGCTAATTACTAATAATGCTATTTTTTTCATAATATATTCACCTCTTAACAAAATTTAACAATTATATTTACTTAACTGTCTGATGTATTATATAATAACCATATGTATTTGTCCATATTTTTTGGCAAATTTTTAAATATATATTAACCTATTAAAGGAGATAGAGAATGAGATTAAAGAAAGTAAAAGGTGCAATGGAAAAAGTAGAATCATCTAAATATTATGTAAATTCGCCAACAAAAAATAAAGGGATATGGAAAGATGTTTTTAAAAATGAAAATCCAATACATATAGAAATAGGAATGGGAAAAGGCAATTTTATTATCAATATGGCGAAAAAACATCCTGAAATAAATTTTATTGGAATTGAAATGTATGATAGTGTTTTAGTAAGAGCAATTCAATCTTTAGAAAATGAGAAAAATGAAATCGTAAATTTGAAATTATTACTATTAGATGCAATCAATATTGATACTGTTTTTGACAAGGAAATAGAGGTATTATATCTTAATTTTTCTGATCCATGGCCAAAAGCCAAGCATGCCAAAAGAAGACTTACCAGTCAAGTATTTCTTGATAAGTACGATACCATTTTTAAAGATAAAAACACAATTATTCAAAAAACGGATAATATTGATTTATTCAACTTTTCTGTTGAGATGTTAAAAGAAAAAGGATATAATTTAATTGAAGTTACGAATGATTTGCAAGCATTAAATGATGAAGATAATGTATTAACAGAATATGAAGCAAAATTTATGGAAAAAGACATCAAAATTAATCGCTTAAAGGCAATAAAATAGTTACTTATAGGAGGAAATAATATGAACAAAATGACAAGACTAAATAGAAAAAAATTAATAATAATTGCTTTTTTTATCATAATAGCATTAGTCATATTGTTAATTATTTTAGGTAAAACCAATAGTATGGATAGGGGTAACATTCATTTTGCCAAACAATCTGAGTTTAAATCGAATTCGGAAAAATTAGTGGATTATGGCAATGTTGTAATGAAATATGGAAACGATATTTTCATCCTTGATAAATTGTCTAATTCCATCATAAAACACAACACGAAAGATGGTACTAACAGTACAGTAATTCATTTTGAAAATGCTAATTACAGCGAACATTTTTTTATTCGAAGTAATCAACTGATTTTTTCGTATGACAATGCTACATATTATTCAGATTTAAATGGAAATAACATAAAAAAATTTACAAATGGTGAAATAGTATATATTGATGATGATGTATATATATTGATTTCTCATAAAACATCTAGAGATGAGCTATATATTGTTTCGTATAACAATAAAACATTTAGAACAACCATGGAGCTTTCACACAACATTGCAAATGCTAAAACAATACAATATCTAAAATCAGATGGAGAAATGGTATATTTCACTTCTATCAATTCAAATGGAAAGCTATCAATCTTAGAAGTTGATGTAAAAAATTCAATTTCGAAAATTATTACACAAATGTCTAAAGATTCAGAATACGCAAATACAAGTTATGAAATTTCTGATATATTGAAGGATAATGAATATTATTATTATGTAGTGAATGAAATGACATTTACAACTTATGAAGAGAAGATTCTTAATTATAGTTATATATATCAAAGAAATGTTTCTGAAAATTATGAAGAAATCATGGCAGAAGATGTTGGACCGTATTTAAAATATCATCCTAAAGAAAAAGATACAGTATTGTATGAACAATACTTAGAATCGGGAGACATGATATGGCAAAATATGCTTCATGAAGAAACAACGTATTCATGGAAAGAGTTAGCATATGGTGATGTGACAAACTATTTTTCACTGGAAAATTCTAGTGTTTATAGGGATAAAGAAAAGCTTGCTGATTTAGGAATGGACGTATCAGAATATACTTTAAAAAATGTGATAAGATTGGATGACGGATATTATTTCATGATAGACAATGAATATAATCACATTTGGTATCATTGTGGTGAAAATGGTGATAATCTAGTAAAAATAAATTAGCAAATATTTAACTAAAATATTTGCTAATTTCCTCAAGATTTTTGAAATTATCTTGGCGAAGAACTTCATAAAGAACAATCGCTACAGAATTAGATAAATTAAGAGAACGTAGGGTTGGAAGCATTGGTATTCTAATTGCATTTGTAATATATTTTTGTAACAAGTCTTCTGGAAGCCCCTTAGTTTCTTTGCCAAACAATAGAAATACTTCCTCCATTTCAGAAAAATTCACATCTGAGTAACATTTTTGACCTTTGGTAGTTAAAAAATACATATTGTTTTTCTCGGGAGGGTATTTTCCTAGAAAAGCTGCAAGAGAGCTATGCTCTTCGATGGTAACTTTGTCCCAGTAATCAAGACCAGCTCTTTTTACTTGTTTTTCAGAAATACTGAAACCAAGGGGATGAACTAAATGAAGTTTAGCGCCAGTTGCTGCACAGGAACGAGCTATATTTCCAGTATTCTGAGGTATTTCAGGTTCAACCATTACGATATTTATTTTCAAATGAATCAAGTCCTTTCAAAACAATAATATACTTTAGCATACTAACATATTTTTAAAGAATTTTCAATAAGATGAATTGACAAAAAATAGCCTTTTTACACAAATTTCTTTGTTCTTACTGAGTAAAGTGGATTTTTTAGGAGAGATGAAAAAATTACATAATTTACTTGCCAAATGTATTTTGGTATGCTAAAATATAATGTGTTATTGAAACAAGGAGGAATAGAAATGAAATTTTTAGAATATGCATGTACATTTTTACAAATAATAACTGCAGTGGTAGTGATGATACTTGTATTATTGCAAGAAGGAAAAGAAGATGGAAATATAGTTACTGGTGAATCAAATAGAGGTGGAACGATGGGCTCTAGTAAAGAAGCTACACTTTCAAGGTTAACAATTGGTTTTGGAATTGCATTTGCAGTTCTTACTATTGCATCTACTTCTTTAATGATATTTAACTATTAATAAATCAGCACTTAACTTCTAGATAAGCAAGTTAAGTGCTTTTTTTGCGAAAGGATGAAAATGAAGAAGGTAATATTAGAAGGTAAATTTGTTTCAAACGAACGAGGCTTTGGTTTCGTTGAACTAAATAATGAAGAAAAAGATATATTTATTCCGCCAACTTTAACAAATGGCAGTATGACGGGGGATTTGGTAAAGGTTGAACTACAAAAAGAAGCAGAAAATGGTAATAGAGCCGAAGGCAAAATAATAGAAATAGTCAAAAGAAATACAATCATGATAGTAGGAACTTATCAAAAAAGTCGAAATTATGGTTTTGTTGTACCTGACGATATAAAACTTGGAACAGATATCTTTATTTCAAAATCTCATAATAGAAAGGCGAAAAATGGAGACAAAGTTGTAGTAAAAATAGTAAAATATCCTGAAAATGGGAAAAGTGCAGAAGGGCAAATAGTAGAGATTTTGGGCAAGTCAAGCGACACAAATGTTGATCTGATATCTGTTGTGAGAGCACATAATTACAAGCTTATGTTTCCAAAAGAAGTTGAAAAAGAAGCAAAAAATCTTCCTGAAGTCATTCATGGCATTGAAGGTAGAGTAGACTTAAGAGAAGAAGAAATATTTACTATTGATGGAGATGATACGAAAGACATTGATGACGCTATTTCACTAACCAAGAAGGGAAATAATTATTTATTAGGAGTTCACATCGCAGATGTGAGTCATTATGTTAGACCAAATACAGCACTTGATAAAGAAGCAATAAAACGTAGTACAAGCGTTTATTTAATTGATACTGTAATACCCATGCTTCCAAAGAAACTTTCAAATGGCATTTGTAGTTTAAATCCAGGAGAAGATAGATATGCACTTTCTATTGAGATGGAAATAGATACAAATGGACAAGTTATCAATAGTAAGGTATTTAAAAGCGTTATCAAATCTAAATTACAAATGACGTATCATAAAGTATATGATATTTTAGAAAATAATATAGAATATGAGGACTATAAGCCACACATGAAAACACTTAGGCTGATGAAAGAACTTGCCGAAATTTTAATTGCTAAGAAAGATAAAGATGGTGCAATTGATTTTAATATGCCAGAGGCAAAAATAATTCTTGACGAAAATGATGCGGTAATAGACATTGGACTTCGTGAAATGACAATTGCTAATCGAATTATCGAAGAATTTATGATAATTGCCAATGAGACAATTGCAGAAACCTTTTTTCAAAAAGAACTTCCATTTATTTATAGGGTACACGAAAAACCTGAGATTGATAGAATAGATAAGCTTAATGTTTTACTTAAAAATTTAAATTATGATGAAATTGACAAAATAGATAATAAAAATTTGAAGAGAATAAGTGAAATGGCGAAAGGAAAAGAGGAAGAAAAGCTAGTTTCGCTAATGCTACTTAGAACAATGCAACTTGCAAAATATAGTAATGAAAACATTGGACATTTTGGGCTCGCTTCAAAATATTATTGTCATTTTACTTCTCCAATTAGGAGATATCCAGATTTGTTTATTCATAGAGTAATTTCTGATTACTTAGCACATGAATTGGATAAGAAAAAACTTACAAAGTATAAAAGACAATCTGCTAAATATGCAGAAATATCAAGTGAGATGGAACAAGAAGAAGAAGATGCAGAAAGAGAACTATATGAAATGAAAAAGTGTGAATATATGCAAAAGCATATAGGAGATGAATATGAAGGAACAGTTTCAGGGGTTACAGCTTTTGGTGTGTTTGTGGAACTAGAAAATACAGTAGAGGGACTAAGTAGAGTAGAAGAAATGAGAGACGATTACTATGTTTTTGATGATAAAAATATGAAATTAATTGGCAAACATACAGGTAGAGAGTTTAAACTTGGTGATAAAGTCAAAGTTAAATGCATAGCAGCAAATAAACTGTTACGAAGAATTGATTTTGAAATAATATAAGTTAATTGCTAGACTATTATTTGTGCAATTGCCAAAGCAATTCCAGCGGTAGAGATAATATATACAATTATCCCTCCGCTTTTATTTTTTTGAGTATTTTCCCATCTTCCATAAGGAAATGCGAATAATGCAGATAATATTTCTAAAATTAAAATTAAAAAATTCCAAAACATAAAATTTCTCCTTTAGCTTGGACTTGGGATGTTCACAAAAAATCCAAGCCAAGATCATTTATTTGCTAGCATTTGGTATGATATGTGAAATGATTTGTGATATATTAAGTTTATTATCTATATCCACATCATAGGTAGCATTTCTGTATTTTGAAAGCCAATGATAATCTTCAAATTCCTGCCAAGTGGCAAAGTTTTGCTTTGCACTTTTACCAATGGCAGCAATGTCAACTTGATACTCATGAATTGTTTTATCAAAAAAAGTATTAATCGTTTCTTCAATATTTTTATCTAGTTCTTTTTTTAATCTTTGTTCATTGTTCTTATCATAAAAATTGATATCACTACCCGAAGATATAAGATGGGTTTCTAATCTAATGTTACATTTTATATGTGGGGAATCACCACTTAAAGAAACAGTAATTTTGGGTTCAGAATTTTGAATTAGTCTAACACTAATGACTCTATCATCGCGATTGAAGTCTGGAATGATATAACTTGTTTGTTTTAAATTATTTGTTAATAAAGAATGTGCTAAAAGAAATTCTTTATCTTCAACTGTTTCAATTAATCGAGTTTCGTCAAAAATAGCAATGCCAGCAAGCTCAGCTTCTTTTTCCTCTCCACTACTTAGTTTTACATATGTTGCATAAGCATTCCTATCAATACTTTGAAAAGCGGTATATAAATCAATTAACTGCGAAGGTACTGCTTGGGTTGTATAATTATAGGCACTGAAAAGTAATTCATAATATCGCGAAGGACTTGCTTCTAGTTTGGGAAAAATATTTTTCAAAAACTCCTTTGCAGTTCCTTCACATATAGCGATACCGGCTCTAGGTCTGATATTAGAATCACTAATAAATACGTTAACATGTCCGGACAAATCTGATTTAGCCATTTCTTTAGAATAAACAATTAATTTTACATGAGACAAATTAATTCTTTTACTTACCTTTGTATTTACCAGTGTATTTGCCAAACTAAGAGAAGGCGCGGAAACAGTGTATGTTGTATAAGTACTAGTACCAGTTTCAGAACTTTCACCTGTAATTTTAACAGGTATAGCAATCTGATAAGTGATGTCTAAATTTTCACCACTTCCTATATCTGCACCAATAGCAACTACATATGCTAAATTATCTAACTCGAATCTATCATAACAACCACATAAAAGAAGTGGTAATATCACAATTAAGATAATGAATTTTGTTTGATTAATTTGTTGCATTGAACCCTCCTTTTAATTCTAGCAATCATTAAAAATAGCATTGGTAATATACACAAAATATAAGGAGTAATATATACAAATAAAAAATTCCTTATTTTTATTGTAACTTCATAATTAACGAATATGGTACTTAATGCAATGATATTCATGGTAAAAAGAGGAATCAATCTTTTGGAGTATTTTAATTTAAAGACTTTTTGCACATATAGTATTAAAAAATGGATGGTTAGTGACATGTAAACAAAAGTTGCAAGAATCCATAGTAAAATAAAGATAGAGTCAACTCTTTGAATGAATCTTCCTAAACTAATTAATCTTGTTAGCTCGAAAATCGGAAAATAGTTTTCTATAATAGTTGGATAAGGAATGATTCCAATTAACAAAAAAATGGTAGGCAGAACTAAAAGTGAAGTTTGTAGAAAAGATAGATAAGCTATTTTAGGTTGACTTTTTACATAAGGAGAAATTAAAAGAAAGTAAAAAACACCTTCAAATCTACCGATTCTATTGAGTCCCTGCGCCCAAAAATTATCAATGCCATTTCCAAAAACAGGAGTAAAATTCGTTAAGTCAACATCTTTAAACAAAATGATAAACATCATTAAAAATGCAAATCCAATTAAAGGTGCAATTAAAGAAGCCGTTCTAAAAATGCCTCTAATCCCTAAATATAAGCTAATAATAATAGCAATTCCAAAAAGAATACCGACATATTCTTGCGGAGCATCAGGAAAAATGACGTTTTGCAAGTTTTGTGTAAACTCTGAAAATGTCAACACACACAAAGTATAAAGATAAAAAATCAAAATAACTCCACAAGTGACAAAAGCTACATTTCCTGCCCCATATTTGACAATATCAAGTGCATCCATATTTTCGAAACCTTTGTATAGTCTTAGTAATATAGATATTACAATTATGGTAGTGATGGCTGAATAAATATTATGCGCAAATGTAGCTGTACCAAAAGATTCTGCATCGTAAGTAGGAATGGTAAGAAGAATGGGAATCAAGGAAATACAACCAAGTGTAGCAACAGCTTCCCAAGTACCTATTTTAAAAGTAGAATTCATCTATAGTTAATCTCCTTTCTTCCATATCATAGAAATTTTTGGTTCTTTCTTTTTTTCTTTTGTCTTTAAAAATGCTGGTCTATTTTCTTGCCTCCATATTGGCATTGTTAAAACATCATCAAGCATGATAGAACGCTTTAGAGGTGCAACAGGAGTTAAATAAGGAACGCCAAAAGATGTAGTTGTAGATAAGAGTGAAAAATTTATAAAAAGACCAACTGCAATTCCAAAAAATCCTGCAAATGAACCGTAGAAAAATATATACAAATCTTAAAATTCGATAGCTATAATTAAGTGCAAAGTTTGGTACAGCAAATGTACTAATACCAGTTAGTGCAACGATAATAACAAGTATCGGACTAACGATATTGGCACTAACAATGGCTTGCCCTAAAATTAATGTTCCGTACAATGCCAAGTGTTGGACCAACGGGAGCAGGAGTTCGAATCGAAGCTTCTCGAATTATTTCAAATGCAACTTCCATAATCAGCAGTTCTATGAGCATGGAAAATGGAACTTTTTCACGCGTACCTGCAATCGAAAAGAGTAAATCTGTCGGAATCATCTCTTGATGAAAAGTGGTAATAGCAATATAGAGACCGAGGAAGAAGCACAGATAGAATAGTTGCTGGTACTCTAAAAAGTCTAAGTAGCAAAGTATAAGGGTAACGAATGTAAGAATCTTCAGATGACTTTAAAAAATCAGTAAATATTGATGGGACAATTAATACATCTGGACTATTTTCTACAATAATTGCAACACGACCTTCAGTCAAATTTGCTGCGATTTTATCTGGTCTTTCTGTACTTAAAATTAAAGGCTCCACAATAAAAGTATGGTCTTCAATCAATTGCTCTAATTGACCAGCATCTAATAAATAGTCAATATCAATGTTACCAATTCGTTTCTTTACTTCGTTGATTAAAGAATCATTGGTTATATTGGTAATATAAGCAACAGCACACTTAGTTTTACTATGTGTTCCAACTTCTATTGTTTCGAAAATTAAGTTTTCATCTTTTACAAATTTTCGAATTAATGCAGTGTTAGAACGAAAATTTTCAATAAAACTCTCTGCTGGACCTTTCACCGTCATTTCATTTTCTGATTTATTTATACTACGACTAGGAATTTTTTTTACGTCTGAGATAATGGCTTGGTCAAGAGTGTCAACAATTAATGCACAATCTCCATGCAAAATACTATTTATGACTTTTGCGTAAGTCTTAGCAAAACTTACCTGACTTTCAGAAAGAATATTTCCTACCAAAACCTCTTTAATACTAAATAATTGTTTATGTTTAATAATGCTTTTATTTTGGTTTTCTTCTATTTCAATACCAGACATTAATTGTCTGATAATATAATCATTAATAATATTAGAATCGCAAAGACCATCATACATTATAAGCATAGCATGATATTTTTCTTTATTAATTTTAATATCAAAAAATCGAAATATTAAATCGTTTGAATCAGGATAATGAAGCAAGTCTTTAAAGACATCTATATTTTTTTCTAAAGAAAAAGCTAATTGGTTTTCTTTATTGTACTTAGGTGGAATTGGCCTAGGAGGACTTTCAATTTCGAAGAGTGCGTTATCCTTTGGCTTAAATTTAAAAAAATTTGACATGATGAATACTCCTTTTTATGAATAATTAACTTAATCGTATCGTAGTGGCGAACATTGTTTGCCAAATTCAATCATTCTTATAGTTAATTATGTGCCAAAGTTTACTAGTTTATACGGTCTGAACATAATTCAAGCTTAAAAAGGACGTTTGTTTTTTGAATTATTGACAAAATGCTGAAATGCGAATACAATGCATATAAAATAAATACTACACATAGAAAGACCTGTTTTAATTAAGATAGGAGGATAATAATATGGCGAGACTTTCTTATGCACAAATTCAACTTATTACCAATATAGTGAATCAATTTGAAATTGATGAGGGAACCATCGACATCATTGAACTATTCGGTGCAGGTAGAATCAATCAGACTTTTAAAATTACTCTTAGAAATGGGGAAAAGCGAATCGAGTATTTGCTTCAAAATGTCAACCATTTTGTATTTCCCAATACAAAAGAATTGATGGAAAATTTGACAATGGTAACAGAATATATTCGGCAACATGGTGGTAGGTCTGTTCAATATATCAAGTGTAAAAAAACTACAAAAATGATTAATGGACCGTATATTTATATCGATAACACAATGAATCATAGACATTGGCGAATGTATAATTACATTGATGCTGATGTATATCCTTGTATTATCAATCCACATCATGCATATAAGCTTGGGGAAGCAATTGCTAGTTTCTATAAGTCGCTAGATGGATTTGACACTCATCAGCTAAGAGATACCATTCCTGATTTCCATAATACGCCGAAAAGATTCGAAGCATTGGCAGTTTCAGGCTTGTTGGATTCCGTGAATGATGTGAATCGCATGGCTGATGTAAAAGAGGAAATTAAATTTGTAGTAGAAAGACGTGACAAGTTGGGAATTATTATGGATGCTCTGGAAAAAGGAGAAATACCTTATCGAGTGTGTCATAATGACCCCAAGCTGAGCAATGTTTTGTTTGATAAGCAAAAGAATACTCCTATTTGTATGATTGATTTGGATACCATCATGCCTGGCTCTTGTCTTTTTGATGTTGGTGATGCAATTCGTTCCATTGCCAATATGGCATCAGAGGATGACAAAACGACGGAAAATGTGTCACTTTCTGTTGAACTATATGAAGAGTTTGTAAAAGGATATTTGGACGGAATGGGTGACAAACTTATCGATAAGGAAAAGAAATTGATACCAATGGCTGTATGGGTAATTACTATGGAGCTTGGCATTCGATTCCTAAAAGACCACATTGATAGGAACGTGTATTTTAAGATAGAACGTGATGGAGAAAACCTAGAGAGGGCTAGAATTCAATTTGCTCTTGCAAAGGATATTGAAAGGAAAATACAAGAAGGAAAGTTGAATAAAATCTTGGACGTGCACTAAGAGAGCTTAAGTGTCATAATTTAAAAGAATCAATATTTCAAAATGGTAGTTTAGAAAAATTTTCTAAACTACCATTTTTTGTATTTATTTAGAAAAAAAAGCAGGAATTTAAAAATATGTGTAGTAATATTAATATAGTTGGCACAACGTGTCAACAAATAAACAACAAGAATAGAAAGGACGTGCATTTTAATGGAAATCACAGACGTAAGATTGAAAAAAGTAAATTCTGAAAACAGAATGAAAGCAGTAGCTTCAGTTACATTCGATAATCAATTTGTTGTTCATGACATCAAAGTTATTGAGAGTGCAGAAGAAACATTTATTGCTATGCCAAGCAAAAGAACTCCAAAGGGAGAATTCAAAGACATAGCTCATCCAATTAATTCTGAAACAAGAGATATGATCCAAAAAGCAATTTTGGAAGCTTATGCAAATGCAGAAGATCCAGTTGCTGGACCAGTTGAAGAATAAATTTGAATTATATAGCATCACCTTCAGGTGGTGCTTTTTTTTTTCGACTTTTAGGGACGGTTCTCTTTTTCAAAATTTCGACTCTTAGGGACGGTTCTTTTTTTCAAAATTTCATCCAGAAGGGACAGGTCTTTACATCATATAACAAAAAGAGATTGAGGCTATTTCCTAGAATCAAAACAATGGTGTTATCACCATAGAACGAAGAAATTGACGTTATACCTAAAATGCTGTGAATTTTTTCCACACCTTGCTTTGCAATCAAACGTGTCCCTTTTGGATGAAATTTTGAAAAAAAGAACCGTCCCTAAGAGTCGAAATTTTGAAAAAGAGAACCGTCCCTAAAAGCGGAAAAAATGGTTGTATGTTAAAACGTTAATATGATACAATATCTTGTGTAAAGGAGAGAGCAAATTGCAAGATAATAATAGTTTTCCAAGTGAGAGAATTAAAGAAGACTTAAAAAAACTTCCGGAAAAACCTGGAGTTTATATTATGAAAGATAAGAATGATACCATTTTGTATGTTGGAAAAGCTATCATCCTGAAGAACCGTGTTCGTCAATATTTTCAAAAGACAAATAAAACGGAGCGTATTAAGAAAATGGTTTCGCAAATTGATCATTTTGAATATATTGTGGTAGATAGTGAAATGGAGGCTTTAATTTTAGAATGTAATTTGATTAAGCTTCATCGTCCGAAGTATAACGTTTTGCTAAAAGATGACAAAATGTATCCTTATATCAAAATTACTATGCAAGAAGATTTTCCAACTGTTAGAATTACAAGAAAAAAGCTAAATGATGGTGCTAAATATTTTGGACCATATACAAATGCATATGCTGTAAAGGAAACAGTTGAATTTTTAAATAAAACTTTTAAATTAAAACATTGCAGAAAAATTTTTAAACCAGGTAAATTGGAAACGCCATGCTTGAATTACCATATAAAGAGGTGCATGGGAATTTGTATGGGAAACGTGACTAAAGAAGAATATGCGAAAACCGTTCAGCAAGTAGTTAATGTACTTGATGGAAAATCAGAAGAGCTATTAAAACAAATTGAAAAGGAAATGCAACAAGCATCTAAAAAATTAAATTTTGAAAAAGCAGCAGAACTTCGAGATAAGAAAAACAGTATTGAAAATTTAATGCAAAGACAAAAAATGGATTCTTTCACTGAAAACAATATTGATGTAATTGGAATTGTGAAATATTTAGATAAGGCATCTATTGAAATATTTAATATCAGGAATAGTAAAATGATTGGTGGAGAGAATTTTATTTTAAAAGATGTTGAAGAGTTTAGCGAAGGTGAACTATTATATGATTTTATTAAACAATATTACAACGAAGATAATGTCCCTAATAAATTAATGTTTCGTTATGAGTTCGAAGATATGGAATTAGCTAAACAATGGCTTCTGAAAATCAGTGGAAGAAAAAATATTGAGTTTAAAGTGCCAAAACGTGGTGAAAAAGTAAAATTAATAGAAATGGCAGAAAGAAATGCAAAGATATCGATGCAAAACAAAACGGATTCTATTGAAAATGAAGGTTTATTAGTAGAGTTAATGCAATTATTGCATTTAGAGGAACTTCCAAAGCGAATTGAAAGTTATGATATATCTAACATTTCGGGAACAGACATTGTTGCTGGAATTGTGGTGTTTGAAAATGCAAAGCCGAAAAAAGCAGATTATCGAAGGTTAAAAATAAAAACAGTGGAAGGTCAAAACGATATTGCATGTATGCGTGAAGTTTTAATGCGTAGACTAAAATATTGTAAAAAAGATTTTGAAGGTAAGTCACCATTTGGACCAATTCCTAGTCTTATTTTGATGGACGGAGGAATTTCACAAGTTAGAGTAGCCAAAAATGTGATAATGGAATATAATTTAAGTATTCCAGTGTATGGTATGGTAAAAAATGATAAACATAGAACAAGGACAATAGTAGATGAAGACGGAAAAGAATATACCATTCAATCAAATGAATTATTTCATCTTGTGACATTTTTACAAGATGAAGTGCATAATACAGCAATTGAATATCATAGAAAGCTTCGTGAAAGCAGAGTAAGGCAATCCGAATTGGACAAGATTGAGGGAATTGGTGAAGTAAAAAAGAAAGCTTTACTAAAAAAGTTTAAATCAGTAAAAAAAATAAAAGAAGCGTCTATCGAGGAATTGTGCGAAGTAGATGGAATAAATGAAGTATTGGCAAAGAAAATACTATTATCACTTGAAGAATGAAGTGATATAGTGACATTAATTTCTTAATAAATAGGGAGGATACTATAAAATGAGATTAGATTTAAGCAATTCGGGAATAACAGAAAAAGAAATTAGTAAGTACAAGAAAGAAGTTGAAAAAGCACATGAAAAAATATATGAAAAAACAGGAGAAGGAAGTGACTTTTTAGGATGGGTAAATTTAAAAATTGAAGTTCCTGAGCTTGAAAAAATAAAAGTTGCAGCTAGTAAAATTAGAAAGCAATCGGATTTATTAATTGTTATTGGCATTGGTGGTTCCTACTTGGGAGCAAAGGCAGTAATAGATGCATTGTCCCATTCTTTTAATCCTAAGAGTGTTATTTTCGCAGGAAATAACATGAGTGCAGATTACTTAAATGACTTATTAGATTTTATTAAAGATAAAGAAATCTCGTTGAACGTGATTTCTAAGTCAGGAACGACAATTGAACCTGCTATTACTTTTAAAATATTGCGAGAATATATGGAAGAAAAGTATGGAGAAGAAGGCGCGAGAGAAAGAATTTTTGTTACAACAGACAAGGAAAAGGGCGTGTTAAAAGAATTAGCTACGCAAAAAGGCTATGAAACTTTTGTGGTGCCAAATGACATTGGAGGAAGATATTCTGTATTTACAGCAGTTGGATTGCTTCCAATAGCAGCTAGTGGCATTAATATAGAAAAGCTTTTAGCTGGTGTTTATGAAGCAGAAAAGAAATATGAAAAGTTAGAAAATAATGATTGCTACCGTTATGCAATCGCAAGAAATATTTTATATAAAAAGAAGAAAAAAATAGAAATCCTAGTTAACTATGAACCTAAATTACACTATGTAAGTGAATGGTGGAAACAATTATATGGCGAGAGCGAAGGAAAAGATGGAAAAGGAATTTTTCCAGCAAGTGTTGATAATTCTACTGATTTACATTCAATGGGACAGTATATTCAAGATGGGGAAAGAACATTATTTGAAACAGTAATTAATATTAAAAAACCATATGTTGATTTTGCAATAGAATGTGAAAAAGGTTCCATCGATAAACTTGATTATTTAAATGGCAAAACTTTAAATGAAATCAATCATAAAGCCATGGAAGGAACAATCATTGCTCATACTGCAGGTAAAGTTCCAAACATTATGCTTGAGGTTGAAAAAATTGACGAAATGAATATTGGAGAACTACTTTATTTCTTTGAAAAAGCGTGTGGAATAAGTGGCTATCTTTTAGGTGTTAATCCATTTAATCAACCTGGGGTGGAGGCGTATAAGAAGGAGATGTTTCGTCTCCTTGGGAAACTTGAACAATAATTGAGCAATTTCTGTGTTGGACTACGCATCGAAATTATCTCAATTCTTGTTCAAGTCAAGAGGTAAGTTGAACAATAATTGAGCAATTTCGTTTCAATAACAAAAGAGAAGGGAGATATAGGATGTCTAAGTACTTTAATAATGCCATTATTGGAAACTCCAAAATACTGTGCACATTAAGTGATAAAGGAGAAATATTAAGGCTATATTATCCTAATATTGATTACTTTCAACTGATTGATTCATATAGTTTGGGTATCTTTAATGATAACAAAATTTGCTGGCTAAAAGAGAGCGAATTGATGAAACAATACTATGATGGAAACATTTTATATACAGAGCTGAATGTGAATAATGTGAGCGTAACCTTAAGAGATTATGTGGTTCCTAATAAAAACATTCTTGTTAGAGCAATTAAACTAATGAAACCATGTAAATTGTTCATCCATTCTAAGTTAAATTCAGATGTAAACAAGCAAGTTTCAAGCACTGTTGCCGACAATACCTTGATACAGTACTGCCAAGAAATGTATATGGCAACATTCTCAAATCATAGTATTTCTAAGTATCAAATAAACAATGTAAAAGATACTTTAGAAAGTTACCAATTTGATATGAATGATTACATAGGAATGTCTGCAGAAGGTGTGATTGCGTATAATGATGTTACAGAACTAACGTTATACATTACTTTAAATAGTACATTAAAGGAATGCTTAGAAACAGTAAAGTGGTGCAAAGAAAATCCTGAAAATTTGTTTTATCATTCAACAAAAGAATATTGGGACAAATATATAAAGAAATTTGAAAATAATGAATTATTAAAAGCAACAAATAAAGTGAAGGAAAAGGAAATAATTACACGAACTTTATATATGTATGCTTTATTATCTAATCCGGAAACAGGGGCTGTGCTTGCTTCACCAGATGTGGATGAAAACTATACAAGATGTGGTAGATATGGTTACTGTTGGCCTAGAGATGCACTTTTTATTAATGAAGCTTTAAAGATATTAGGCATGGAAGAGTTATTAAATCATTTCTATCACGATTGGGCTAATAAAGCACAATTGGCGTCTGGACTTTTTGAACAAAGATATTATGCAAACGGCGAATTGGCACCATCTTGGGGATTACAAATAGATGAAACCGCTGCAATATTAATTGGTTTAAGTAGACATATCAATTACTTATTCCAAGAAGAATTAATATTTAAAGCAACAGTAGGTCTAATGAATTTTGTTGATGAAAATGGTCTTTCTAAGGCATGTTACGACATTTGGGAAGAAAGGAAAGGGGTTCATTTATATTCTACAGCTAGCATATACCAGGCATTGAAAGCTTCGTATAACATGCTAAAGTTAATTGATGAAACAAAATATACTTACTTTCTAGAAAGAATTTACCATACAACGCAAAAGATGAAAGAGGCGATTTATCAGTATTTTATAGAAGAGGGACATTTAAAAAGAAGTTTAGATAATAATCAAGTCGATATTTCTCTTCTATCGGTAGTAACACCATTTCATTTGTTTGAGCCGAATGATGAGATAATTCAAAATACGGTTTCAGAAATTGAAAGAACGCTTCATATGCCGAATGGTGGATATATGCGTTACCAATGGGATAATTACATGGGTGGAAACACTTGGATTATATCTTCATTGTGGCTTGCAATGTATCATATAGAGGCTGGAAATAAAGAAAAAGCACAAAAATTATTTGATTGGGTAACAAATCATGCAGATAAATTAAACTTTTTACCAGAGCAAATAGAACGTGAAGGAGATAAGACTGCATGGATAACACAACTTTCGTGGTCACATGCAATGTATATTATTGTGAAAAGTAAGTTAATGTGATTTTGAGCATGACTTTAAGGATGATATTCGGACATCGACTAAAATCATCCACAAACCATGGAAAGAAAGGAAGTAAAAATGGCAAAAAATCAAACGGTATTTGTGTGCAGTAACTGTGGCAATGAGTCACCAAAATGGCTTGGTAAATGCCCTGCATGCAACAGTTGGAATACGTTTTATGAAGAAAAAGTAATCAAAGATAAAACGACAAACGAACGTAAAGTTGCTTCGAGTCAAGTAATGAAGTTGAATCATGTAGAAGCACAAAAATATAGTAGATTTCATACTGGCTACGAAGAATTAGATCGTGTACTTGGTGGAGGATTAGTACAAGGCTCTTTAGTACTTCTTGGAGGTGAGCCAGGTATTGGTAAATCTACACTAATTCTTCAAATTTGCAATAAAATACAAGTAGATGGAACTGTTTTATATATTTCAGGTGAGGAGTCTGCCACACAAATAAAAATGCGTGCAGATAGACTCGGAATCAATAATGACAATATCTTGTTTTTAGGAGAAACTAGTATTCAATTAATTGAAGAATGCATGGTGAATACGAAACCTGCCTTTGTGATTATTGATTCCATTCAAACCATGTATAGTGAAGATATAACCGCGGCTGCTGGAAGCGTTAGTCAAGTGCGAGAAATTACAGCAAGAATTATGCAAATGTGTAAAAGACAAAACATTACCACCATTTTAATTGGTCATGTGACAAAAGACGGAAACATTGCAGGACCTAGAGTGTTAGAACACATGGTGGATACTGTTTTGTATTTAGAAGGAGAAAGATACTTTTCTTATCGTATTTTGAGAAGTGTAAAAAATAGATTTGGTTCTACGAATGAAGTTGGGCTTTTTGAAATGAGAGAAGAAGGAATGTGTGAAATAGATAATCCTTCAGAAATAATGATTTCAGAAAGAGATGGCAATCCTTCCGGCTCAGTAATTGTGGCTTCTTTAGAAGGAACAAGAGCAATGCTGATTGAAATTCAAGCATTACTTTCTCCTACAGCTTTTGGCATGCCTAAAAGAACAGGAATTGGAGTTGATTATAATCGTTTATCTTTGTTAATGGCGGTTTTAGAAAAAAGAGCAGGACTTAGAATTTCCAATTATGATGCCTATGTTAATGTTGTTAGTGGCATTCGAATAGATGAACCTGCAGTTGATTTAGGCATTGCACTTGCTATTGCATCAAACTACAAAGATATTCCACTTCCAAAAGATTTAGTCGCCATAGGAGAGATTGGCTTAACAGGAGAAGTGAGAAGTGTGAATTCCATTGAAAAAAGAGTAAAGGAAGCAGAAAAAATGGGATTTAAAACATGTGTACTTGCTGAAAATGCTAGAAAGCAAATACGCGGAAAACTTAATATCAACTTGATTGGTGTGAAAGAAATTAAAGAAGCTCTTAGAGTATGTGGAATTCAATGATTTTAGGGAGATGATTTTGTTATGAGAGAGGAATTAAATAGAGAACAAGAATTGATTCAAATATTGAAATTAATAGCGCCTGGAAGTGAACTTCGAGAAGGACTTGAAAATATATTAAAAGCACATACAGGAGCTTTGATTGTCATTAGTGACTCGCCAGAAGTAATGAAACTTACTGATGGTGGTTTCAGAATTGATGAGGATTATACGTCCTCTAAAATATATGAACTTGCCAAAATGGATGGTGCGATTGTACTTAGCAAGGACGCCAAGAAAATTATTCTTGCCAATACACAATTGATGCCAGATAGAAGTATTCCTACCACAGAAACAGGAACGAGACATAGAAGTGGTGAAAGAGTTGCAAGGCAAACTAACGAATTAGTAATTAGTATTTCTCAAAGACGTAATATTATTACTCTATACAAAGGAGACATTCGCTATGTGGTACAAGATAGTTCAATTGTGTTAACAAAAGCAAATCAAGCTTTACAAACGGTAGAAAGATATAAAACCATTTTTGATGATACTATTCATACGCTGAATGAATTTGAATTTGACGATATTGTAACATTAGAAAATGTTGTAAGAGCCTTACAAAGGGCAGAATTATGTATGAGAGTAGTATCAGAAGTGAACCGTTACATTGTTGAATTAGGAGACGATGGAAGATTGGTAGAAATGCAGCTTACAGAACTTTCTAAAGACATTGAATCTGAAGAGAGGCTTTTGGTAAAAGACTACGTAAATAATAGAGATGAAAATGAAGTTCTTGAGCAAATTAGCATTCTTTCTCATACAGGACTTATGGATAAAAACTTAATAGGGAAACTTCTAGGTTATGTCATTGAGGGAAGCTTGGATGACATCGAACTGTATACAAAGGGATATAGATTACTTAGCAAAATTCCAAAAACACCAATGAATGTTATAGATAACATGTTGAAAAGATTTGGGGATTTTCAGCAAGTGATACGAGCTAGCATTGAAGAACTAGACGAGGTTGATGGTATTGGAGAAGTAAGAGCTAAAAATATTAAGCAAGGAATTAAAAGAATGCATGAACAAGCAATCTATGACTCTAAATTTTATAGATAAAAAATGAAAAAAGTTATTGACATATTATGTTAATTATGCTAAGATAATAAAGGATTAATGAATAGGAGGAATTTATATGAGTCGTCCCGGCATTGCGGTCCAGAAGATTTCCTACACCCTCGATAACCTGTTTTACGAGAAGAACGGAGCTGAGCTTGAGAAACTGAGGGCCAAGTTGGCTACTTTTGCTCGGGCAAAAGAGTTGATCGACATCTATCAGAAGTTCTTGACTTCTGATTTGGTGCTGACGGCGAATACGCTCACCTGGGAGTCGAATACTCCTGAGGAATATGAGGAGTATTTCCTGTCGAACGTGCTGATGAAAACCTATCGACCGTTCGACAAGACGCACTCGAATTATTTTCGTGTGCTGAAGACTATTCAGGAGCATAATCCTGAATGGGAAAAGTCCTTCGTAAGAAGGCACGACGAGTGGGTGAAGATGCTCAAGGACCGAAAGGTCCACATCTACACCGGCTCTCAATAGATAGATACTCAAATAAAAAACCAGTTTTCAAAAACATTTTGTATGAAAGCTGGTTTTTTTTTAACAAAAATACTAAGTATCTGAATTTTTTCTTAAATAATGAGATAAACTAATAAAAATTATGGTAGTCAATGAACAAAAAAGGACGTCCCACTTGTTTATGGCGAACAATGTTCGCCACTACGATTATGAATTTTCAATAGTTTTGGGTGTTCCACTTGTTCAGCAAGGAGGAAAAATGCAAGATACGATTAAAATTGAAAACTTAACAGCACGAGAAGTGCTAGACTCAAGAGGAAATCCGACTGTTGAGGTGGAATTAAAAACGAATCAGGGAGAAATAAGTAAAGCAATTGTACCATCAGAGACATTACAAGCACAATTAAAAAATGTAGATAAAAAAGAAATGCTTGAAATAAGAGATAATGATGTAAAAAGATATCATGGAAATGGAGTACAAAATGCAGTGAATAATATCAATAAAATTCTGCGAAAAGAGTTAATTGGAATGAATGTGTTAGAGCAAGGTACAATTGATAAATACATGAATTACTTAGACGGTACGAAAAACAAGTCAAGTTTAGGTGCCAATGCAATTTTTGGCGTTTCCATGGCAGTAGCAAGAGCGGGTGCACAAAGCTTGGGAATACCGTTATATCAATACATCGGAGGAATTTCAGGCTCTACTATTCCTTATCCAATGATGAGTGTGATAAATGGTGGTAAATTAGCAGACAATAATATTGATATACAAGAATTTATGATAGTCCCAAGAAATGTGGAGCTATTTTCGGAAAGAATGAGAATGTGTTCGGAAGTATATCAAGCTTTAAAAATAATATTACAAGAAGATGGCATTCGCACAGGCGTAGGAGATGAGGGCGGATTTTGTCCCAACATTAGAGATGATTGGGAGTCATTAGACTTTATTATGAGAGCCATTGATAGAGCTGGCCTTCAAGAAAATTTTGCAATAGCCATTGATATGGCAGCAAGTCAAATGTATGAAGATGGAAAATATCATTTTAAAAAAAGAGAAGAAACTTATACAACTGAAGAATTGATTGATATTTATAAAGACCTAGTGAAGAGATATCCATTGATAGCCATAGAAGATGGGCTTGCTTCAGAAGATTGGAAAGGTTGGAAAAAATTAACTAATGAACTGGGGGATAAAATACACTTAGTGGGAAGTACTCTTTTTAATACGAATATAGAAAAATTAATCCAAGGAGTTGAGACTAGAACGGCGAATAGTATCATGATTAAACCGAATCAAATAGGGACTGTTACAGAAACAATTGAAATGGTAAAATTTGCGAAAGCGAATGGATACATGCCAATGATGGCACGTGGATTAGGTGATTCCGAAGACACATTTATTGCTGACTTTGCAGTAGCATTAAATTTAAAATACATTAAAGGGGGAGCACCAGTAAGAAGTGAATGTACAGCAAAATATAATCAACTTTTACGATTGGAAGAACAGTTATTTAGTTTTTAATTTGCATTTTTATTTCTTTAATGGTAAAATTGATTTAATTTTATGCAATGCGAATAAATAGGAAAGGAACTGAGGATGATATATGGAATTCAATTTAAATAATTTAAAAATACCAAAAATTAAGTTTAAGAAAATAAAAATGGATTCAGTTGAAGAGTTGGATGAATTAAAAATCAATCCCGAAAACTTTAAACCTGAGCCAATTAAAAAAAGAACAGAACCATATGAGCATACAAATTATAAAACGGTAAAAGAATTTTTCTATAAAGCATGTGAAAAATATCCAGAGGAAGACTGCATCTTAGAAAAACCAGATAAAAAAGTACCCTATAGGATTTATACTTTTAAAGAATTTTATGAAGATGTGAATGCATTAGGTACAGCACTGATTAAGATATTGAATCAAAAAGATAAAAGAGTGGTCATCATTGGAGAAACGCAATATGATTGGTATTTATCATATATGTCAATGCTATGTGGTGTTGGTGTTGCTGTTCCGGTAGATAGAGAGCTTCCAGATAATGAACTAGAAAACGTCATTAAACGAGCAAGAGCAACCACCGTTATATATTCTCCTAGAAAAGCAGATAGCATCAAAAAAATAAGGGATAATGTGCCAGATGTAAAATATTTTGTTGAGATGAAATCTAATAAACCTTTAGAAGGAAAAGATGTTGGTATAAAGAATTTAGTAGAAACAGGAAAGAAAATAGTGGCGTCTGGTGACGACAGCTTCAGTAAAATCGAAATCGATCCAGAGGCATTTAAAGTGTTAATATTTACTTCTGGAACAACATCAAATTCAAAGGGAGTAATGCTATGTAATAGGAATTTAGCTGAAAATATTAATGCAATTACAGCGTACGTTAGAATTTACCCAACAGATAGACTATTTTCAGTATTACCATTACATCATACATATGAATCAACCATTGGCTTTTTATATCCACTTTCACAAGGAGCAAGTGTTGCAGTATGTCAAGGACTTCGCTATATTGTGTCAGACATGCAAGAAGCAAAGCCAACAGCTGTGCTTGTTGTGCCACTATTAGTGGAAACCATCTATAAAAGGATAAACGAAACAATTAAAAAAAGTCATAAAGAAAAGTTAGTTCAATCCATGATGGGAATTACTAATGTTTTAAAAAATGTTGGTATCGATATTAAGCGAAAAGTATTCAAAGAAATCTACGATAATCTAGGTGGAAATTTGAGAATTATTGTTTCGGCTGCTGCACCGGTAGATAAAAAAGTGGGCAAATGGTATGAAGACTTAGGAATTTTATTCCTGCAAGGATATGGACTAACGGAAACAGCACCAATTGCAGCTGTTACACCGGAATACAAAACAATGGTAGGCTCTGCTGGAAGAACCATTGTGCAGGCAGATATTAAAGTAGACAATCCAAATGAAAATGGAGAAGGGGAATTACTTATCAAATCACCAACAGTAATGCTTGGTTATTATGAAGACCCTGAAGAAACCAAAAAAGTAATGACGGAAGATGGTTACTTCCGTTCAGGAGATATTGGCTATGTAGATGAAGATAACTTTGTGTTTATTACGGGAAGAAGCAAGAATGTAATCGTAACACAAAACGGAAAAAATATTTATCCTGAAGAAATAGAAGGAATGCTTGGCAAGATTCCTGAAATAAAAGAGGTAATGGTTTATGGAAAGGCACCAGAGGGAGAACAAGCGAAGAAGAAAGATGACAAAGAATTAATAATTACAGCAATTGTTATTCCAAATAAAGAAAAGATAGAAGAGATACATGGAAAAGATAAAACAGAACAAGAAATTTATGATATTATTTGGAATCATATTAAAGAAGTGAATAAGCAACTAACTTCATATAAAGCCGTGAAAGCATTGGAGATAAAAGAAGGAGAATTCGAAAAAACTTCTACCATGAAAATTAAGAGATATAAAGAAATTAAAAAATAAAGAAAAAGTGGGATATTTTTTATTCATCAACAACATAATAATATTACATCCGTAAAAAAATTACGGAAAGTATTGAAAAAAACGACGGAGATGATATAATTATGTTTAAAGGTGATGTTATGTTAAAAAAATTTAGTGTTAAGAATTTCAGAGGTTTTGAAAAAGAAATAGTATTTGACTTATCTAAAACAAACGATTATCAATTTAACACACAATGTGTAAATAATGGAATAGCTAAAAATGTACTTATATATGGGAAAAATGGTTCTGGAAAATCTAATATTGGTTTTGCTTTATTTGATATTATTTTAACATTAACTGATTATTCAAGACACATGACCTCTCACTATTCCAATTATAGAAATCTTAATAATAGTAGTAAAGAAACGGAATTTAAATATGAATTTCTCTTTGGCGAAAATAGCCTGCAATATGAATATAGAAAGCTAAACATGGATACGATGACATATGAAATTTTAAAGTATAATGATGAAATAGTGATAGAATATGATTTTAAAAACAAAGATAAAAAAATTATTAACATTGAAGAAGCTAAAAATTTAAATTGGAAGTATGAAGATGAGAGTAATATATCTGCTGTTAGATATATTGTAAATAATACCATTTTATCACCGGATAATCCACTGAATAAATTAATGGATTTCGTTAACGGTATGTTATGGTTTCGCTGTGTTCGTGACAATGATTATATAGGAATTAAAAATGGAAGTGAATCCTTAAATGATATTGTTATAAATAAAAATAAATTAAAGGATTTTGAAAAGTTCTTAAAAGAACATGGCTTAAATTATGAATTAACCAAATTGCAAGAAAGCTCTGGGAACAAGATTGGAGTAAAATATAAAAATGGAACAGCAAGTTTTTCTTCCATCATTTCAACAGGAACAATGTCGCTATGGCTATATTATTGTTGGAGATTAATATTTGAAAATGTTAAATTTGTTTTTATAGATGAATTTGATGCTAATTATCATTTTGAATTAGCAGCAGATATCATTAAATATTTAAATTCATTAGAAAACATTCAATCTATTGTTACTACACATAATGTTTCATTAATGTCTAATAAAATCACGAGACCTGATTGTGTATATATCATTACAGATAATAAAACAATTAATAATTTATCAAACTGTACTGAAAAAGAATTAAGAGAGGCACATAATATAGAAAAATTATATAGAGAGGGAAGTTTTACAGAATAATGTCTAATATTTTGTTTCTAGTTGAAGGAGAAGTTACAGAAGAAAAATATTTTTCCGTGATAAAAAATGCTTTTAAAAAAAGAATAAAATCGAATATTAAATTCTTTTATTATAAAACGAATATTTATGCTTTATATGATGAAATCAAAGAAGACAAATATTTAAATACCATTGATTTATTAAAAGATATTGCAAAAAAACGTAAGGACAGTTCGAATTTACAAGTATTAGATTCTATTAACTTTGGAGAAATATATTTGTTTTTTGATTTAGATCCCCAAGACGACCGTTTTACCATAGCTAAAATTGAAGAAATGCTTACATTATTTGATAATGAAACGGAGCATGGAAAGTTGTACATTAATTATCCAATGGTAGAATCATTCAAGCATTTTAAAACTTTACCAGATAGTAATTATAATAATTACAAAATAAAAATAGAAGATTGCCCAAAATATAAGCATTATGTTTCAAGTCTTTCTTGTATTAATGATTACACTAAAATTAGTCAAGATCAATGCTTGATGATCATTAGACAAAATTTAATTAAAGTCTGTCTCTTAATAAATGATACTATAGAATGTGATTTTGATGGATATCGAGATGAATTGACACAAAAAAATATATTTCAAATACAAAGAGAAGAAATAGATAGCACTGGGGAATTATATATTATTAATAGCTTATGTTTATGGCCTTTAGATTATTTTCCGAGAGAAGTATTTGAAAATATTAATGAAATGAATAATATTTGAGATATTTTTAAAAGTACCCTGCATACAATGAAAGATGGGTACTTTTTTCTTTATGTAACAAGGGACAAAAATGTGACATAATTTTTAAAAAAAATGTTGACTAAGATTGTGAACTGTTATATATTAGTTGTGCAACAATTATTACGGAAGGTAAATAAGGAGAGATAAGAAATGAATGGTGATATAAAAATCATGAGTAAGTATCATGTGGAAGAAAAAGTCGCGAAACTTGGAAGAGTTGGAAGTGTACTTTCTAAAGCATTTTACATACTTATAAAAAGAACATTCGACATCATTTGTGGCCTAATAGGGGTAATATGCTTATTACCATTAGCTGCAGTAATAAAAATTTGTAATTTGTTGGCTGGAGATAAAGAGTCAATTTTTTATGCCCAAAAAAGAATAGGATTAGACGGAAAAGAATTTAGCATATATAAATTTAGATCAATGGTACCAAATGCAGAAGAAAAATTAAAAGAGATATTAGAAAAAGACGAAGCATTAGCGGAAGAATATAGAGTAAATAAAAAATTAGAGAACGATCCAAGAATTACAAAAGTTGGTAAATTTATTAGAAAAACATCACTTGATGAAACACCGCAACTTTTAAATGTGTTAAAAGGAGATATGGCATTAATCGGAAATCGACCATATTTACCTGGTGAGAAAGAGGACATGGGAGAGTATTATAGCGACATTATCAAAACTAAACCAGGAATTACAGGTTATTGGCAAGTTTCTGGTAGAAGTGATACAACTTTTGAAAAAAGATGTCAATTAGAACAATATTATTCTAATCATGCTAACTTGAAAATGGATGTAGAGATATTTTTTAAGACGTTTGGAGTAGTATTAGGTAGTAAGGGTGCAAAATAAAAACAGCATAAGCGAAGATACGAAATGTATTTTCGCTTAATTTAGGGTAAGGAGTTGAATTTCGTGAAGAGTATAAGCATTATTTGTCCATTATATAATGCAGCAGAATATATAGAAAAACTTCATAACTCATTTTTAATGCAAGAAAATGTTAATATTATAGACATCAACTACATATTAACAGAATCATCAGATAGGACGGAAGAATACCTAAAAGAAAATCATATAAATTATAAAAAAATTCAAAGAAGTGAATTTAGTCATAGTCTTGTTAGAGAAAAGTCCGCTTATGAGAGTGAAGCGGATATTGTTGTATTTGTAACGCAAGATGTTGTTATTGAAGATAAAAACTGGCTTTACAATTTAACAAAAGACATTGATAATGAGATTGTTGCAACGTATTCTAGACAAATTACTAAATATAATAACATTGAAAAGTATACAAGAGAAAGAAATTATCCGAAAGAATCCAGTATTGTGTCAAAAGAAGATATTGATAAATTAGGACTAAGAACGTTCTTCTTTTCAGATGCTTCTTCTGCAATCAATCGAAATGTTTTTGTGGAATTAAATGGTTACGACCATAAAAATTTACCAATTAGTGAAGATATGTACATTGCCTATAAAATTATTATGAATGGATACAAAATAAAATATTGTGCGGATTCTGTTGTTTATCATTCACACAATTTTACTTTAAAACAAATTTATGATAGATACAAATTAACAGGAAATTTTATGAAAGAAAATGCATACTTGGATCAATATGGAACCAATGGCTCTGGCGCAGATTTAGCGAAATACATTTTAAAAAGAATACTGCAAGAACATCATTTTAAATTGCTACTTCGTTATCCGTTTGACATGGCTGCAAGATATATTGGGATGAAGGTAGGGAAAAGAAATGGAAAAGAATTATTTGACAGTTGTTGTTATTAATGACTTTGATTATGTTCAAGGTGGTGCAAGTAAAGTTGCAATACAAACAGCTAATATTCTTGCATCAAATGATATAAAAACATATTTTTTTTCTGGAGTAACAGCAAATGATGATTCCTTAAATGAAAAAGTAATTAAGATTTCTACTAACCAAAATGAAGCTTTAAATGATAAAAATAAGATACGTGGTATGATAAATGGACTATATAATTTTAAAGCCAAAAAAGAACTGAAAAATCTTCTAAAAAATTTAAATCCTCAAAATACTATTATTCACGTTCACGGATGGACTAAGTGTTTATCTTCAAGTATTTTAGATATCGCATTTAAAATGAAATTTAAGGTTGTTTTAACACTTCACGATTATTTTTCTGCTTGCCCAAATGGTGGTTTATTTAATTATAAAACAAATGAATTATGCTATTTAAAGCCATTATCTTTAAATTGTGTTAGGTGTAATTGTGATTCTAGAAACTATTTTTTTAAATTATATCGAATTATGAGACAATTCATTCAAAATAAAGTTGTTAAATTAAACAATAAGTTGGAATTTGCTATTTCTATTTCGGATTTATCTGAGAGGCTTTTAAAAAATAATTTCAAAAATGTTAAAATGTATAGAATTTATAATCCTATCGAAATGAATAAAAATACAACCAAAATTAATATACTTCAAAATGAATATTTTTTATATGTAGGAAGGGTTGCAAAGGAAAAAGGAGTAGAAACTTTTTGTAATGTAATGACAGATTTAAATCTTCATGGAATTGTTGTTGGCAATGGACCTGAATATAATAACTTAAAAGTTAGATATCCTAAAGTTGATTTTGTTGGATGGAAAAGTGCTACAGAAGTTGAAAAATATATGCAAGGTGCGAAAGCATTAATATTTCCTAGTAGGTGGTATGAAACTGCTGGTTTAACAATATTAGAAGCTTTAAATGTTGGAATTCCAGTATTTGTGTCAGAGTGGTGTGCAGGAAAAGAGTTTATTGACATAGGAGTTAATGGAAATACTTTTCGCTCAGAAGATGATTTAAAAAGAAAACTAAAAGAATATGGTAAATATAATAATTTTCATTATGAGAATAAGTATACAATGAAAGCGTATTTTGAAAATCTAGTGAAGGCTTATTATTCTATTATATAGAAAATGGAGATGAAATGATGAGTACATATTTAGTAACGGGGGGAGCAGGCTTTATTGGTTCTACACTATCACAAAAATTATTGGAAAAAGGTAATAAGGTCATTATTCTGGATAATTTTAATGATTACTATTCTCCTAAATTGAAAGAACAAAATGTTGCGGAATTTCTAAATAATCAAGACTGTATTATATATCATGGAGACATAAGAAACATACAAGAGGTAAGGAAAGTTTTTGATGAGAATTTAATAGATTGCATTATTCATTTGGCTGCGATGGCTGGTGTTAGACCTTCTATAGAAAATCCAATTTATTATCAAGAAGTAAATGGAATAGGAACACAAAATATTTTGGAAGAAGCCAAAATACATGCTGTAAAAAACTTAGTATTAGCATCTTCTAGTTCCGTATATGGAAATTGTAAAGAGGTACCATTTAAAGAAGATATGATTGTTGATTTCGCTATTAGTCCTTATGCAGCTACTAAAAAAGCAAACGAAGTAATGGCACATGTATATCATAAACTAAATAATATGAACATTATAATGCTTAGATTTTTTACTGTATATGGTCCGAAACAACGTCCTGATTTGGCAATAAATAAGTTTACAAGATTGATGTTAAATGGTGAAAAGATAACAATGTATGGGGATGGATCTACCAGTAGAGATTATACATATGTTGATGATATTGTCGATGGAATTGTCAAGTCATGCGATTATGTGATGAAGAATGAAGATGTTTACGAAATAATTAATTTAGGTTCTAATAATCCTATAGATTTAAAAGAAATGATTAATACTATTGGCAAGGCTTTGAAAATAGAACCCAAAATAGAAGAATTACCAATACAACCAGGGGATGTTGACAAAACTTATGCTGATATTTCTAAAGCAAAAAGATTATTAGGATATGAACCACAAACTCGTTTTGAAGAAGGAATTAAAAAATTTATTGAATGGTATAAAAAGAATAGGTGATGAGATGAAAAAAGTAGGTTTACTTTCGGTTTACAATCATAATTATGGTACAATATTGCAAGCCTATGCATTACAAAAACATTTACAAAAAATGGGATATGAAAATGAAATTATTTTTTATAAAAAAAGTAAATTTTTACAAATTAAAAGATTGCTATATATCCCGCTTTTAAATAGTATAATAAGAGGAAAATTTAAAGATATTTATTTAAAGATATTTTATAAGGATATTTATCAAAAAGTTTTAATGACAAGGGAAGATAGCTTTAAAAAATTTATTGATAATCATTTAAAGTTTTCTTCGATATATAATGGAAGAGATGAATTGATTTCATCGTGTAAGAATTATACACAATTTGTTGTGGGAAGCGATCAAGTATGGCATCCGTTGAATCTTGGAAGTGATTTTTTCACGATGAATTTCATCCCTGAACAATTTAATAAAGTATCTTATGCTTCCAGTTTTGGAGTAAGTGAAATACCAAGTAAGTTTTTAAAGAAATATCAAGTGTTTTTGTCTAGAATAAATCATATTTCAGTGAGAGAAAGTGATGCTATCGATATTGTAAAGAGTATTTCTGGGAAAAATGCAGTACAAGTTGTAGATCCTACATTACTTCTTTCAAGAAATGATTGGGAAGAAATATGTTCAAAGAGTTTATTTAATGAAAAATATGTTTTTTGTTATTTTATAGGCAATAACGAAGAACATAGAGACATGGTAAAAAACTTTGCCAGTCAGGCAGGATTAAAAATAGTTAATATTCCTCATGTTGATGAATTTGTCAAATCGGATATTGATTTTGCTGATGAATCTCCTGCATTTGTTGGATTATCTGAGTTTTTAAGCTTAATAAAAAATGCGGAATATGTTTTTACCGATTCATTTCATGCTACGGTTTTTTCTTTGATTTTTAGGAAAAAATTTGTAGATGTAGCAAGATTTAAAAATACTAGTAGTCAATCTACAAATTCAAGAATTACCTCTTTATTAAAAGTGGTGAATCTCGAAGATAGGTTTTTAAATGAAGGTGCTAGTCTAAATAATATTATAAATAAAGATATTGATTTTGAACAGGTTGAAAAACAGTTATCTATTTTAAAGGAAAAATCATTATCATTCTTAGAGAACAGTTTAATAAAGTAGGTGAAAAAATGATAGACATAAAAGACAAACATAATTGTTGCGGATGCGAAGCTTGTTCTTCTATTTGTCCTAAAAAGTGTATTACAATGAAAGAAGCATTTGACGGATTTTTGTATCCACAAGTGGATAAGAATCAATGTATTAATTGTCATCTATGTGAAAAAGTTTGCCCTTTTTTAAATAATAATAGGGAAAAAAGTGAATGTAATAATTCTGAGTTAATTGCTAATAGGATAGAACAATCTATTTCTAATATAGGATGTTATGCATGCTTTAATAATGATATACAAATTAGAAATAATAGTACGAGTGGTGGTTTTTTTACTGCTTTGGCAGACTATGTTTTAAAAAATGGTGGGTATGTATGTGGAGCAATTTTTAATGAATTTTTTGCAATAGAGCATATGATGACTAATAAAAAAGATGATGTGAGTAAAATGAGAGGTTCAAAATATGTTCAGTCAAAATTGAATGGAATTTTTACTAAAATCAAAAAGCAATTAGAAGAAAATTATTATGTTTTATTTTCTGGTACTCCATGTCAAGTGGAAGGATTGCATCGCTTCCTTGGAAGAGAGTATGAAAAATTAATTACAGTTGATTTTGTTTGTCACGGTGTAGGTTCACCAAAGTATTGGAAAAAATATCTTGAATATATAAAAGAACATTGTCATTCTAAAATAGTGGATATAAAATTTCGAGAAAAAACATATGGCTATAATAGTTCCTGTATGGCAGTTTATTTTGAAAATGGAAAAGCTTTTCACAAAGGTCATGATGATGATAAATATTTATTGCCTTTTTTCTCAGATTATATTTTAAGAAGCTCTTGCTATGAATGTAAAGTAAAGAAGCTAAATCATGTTGCAGACTTCACAATGGGAGACTTTTGGAATTCAAGCAAGCTAGATACTAAATTTCAAGAAGCCAATGGAGCTACTTTACTTTTAATCCATTCTAATAAGGGAAACAAACTCTTTAACGATATTTGTAAACAATTAACATATGTTGCAATTTCATTGAAAGATGGATTAATTGTTAACTCTGGAAAGAATATGTCAATGTTATTAGACTCTACAAAAGAACCAAAAAACAGAACTGAATTTTTCAATGATTTAGAAAAGATGGAAATAAGAAAATTATTAAATAAGCATATTCCATTATCAATGAAAAGAAAAATAGCATATACAATAAAACCTATTTTATATAAACTTGGAGTACTTGAAAAAATGAAGAGGTTGATAAAATGAAAAAAATATGTATCATTTGTGAAACATTATCTTTTGGAGGAATTGAAAGAGTAATAAGTATTCTTTCTGATAAATTATCATCAGAATATCAATTATATGTTTTAACAACAATTGGTCAAGATGTTAAATATTCACTAAATCAAAATGTAAAGATATTACATTTAAAAAATAACTCTAATAATAAAATAGTTAATTTTTATCATCGTATAGGAAATTTAAATAAAATTATAAATGAAGAAAGATTTGATTTATGTATTGCCTTTGGTTATAAAGTAGGGATGTCATTAGTTATTGCGTCAAAAGTACTAAAGAGTAGTGCTAAGATAATACTTACAGAAAGAACAGATCCAGATAGTTATTGTAATAGTATTATCAAAAAAGTAAGAGATATTCTTTTTAGAAAATCGGATATGTTTATTTGTCAGACAGAGTTTGTAAAAGACTATTATTCTAAAAGAGGAGTCAAAAAATTAGTAGTTATTCCAAACCCAATAAAAGAAGGTTTACCAAACCCATATGATGGTGAAAGAAAAAAAGTAATTGTTAATTTTTGTAGATTAAATGAACAAAAAAATCTTCCTTTATTAATAGATGCTTTTGAACAAGTGTATAAAATACATAATGATTTTAAACTAGTTATATATGGAGAGGGGAGTTTAAAAGACTTTCTTTTAAATTATATTAGTAATAAAAATCTTTCTGATGTAATAGAAATACATGATTTTATTTCTAATATCCATGAAGTCATTAATGATTGTTTTATGTTTGTTTCTTCATCTAACTTTGAAGGAATATCTAATTCTATGTTAGAAGCATTAGCATTAGGGTTACCTTGTGTATGTACAGATTGTCCAGTTGGTGGAGCGAGTTTAGCTATTGAAGATAAAATAAATGGAATTTTGGTTCCAATAAAAGACTGTAATGCTTTAACAAATGCAATGAAGGACATAATTGAAAATGATGCCTTACGAAATAACATATCAAAAAATGCTGTAAATGTCAGAGAAAGATTTCGACCTGGTAACATTTCAAATATGTGGAAAGAAATAATTGAAAGAGTTTTTGCTGATTAATTGAAAGTAGGAGAAAATTTAAATGGGAAATGCTAAAAAAATTACTGTTACAACAATAAGTAATGTATTTGTTCTAATTATTACTTTTATTTTTATGTTATTTACATGGAATAATAATGTTAGTAATGATTGGACAAAATATAGTTCTATATATGCAATTTGTTTATTAATATATCAACTAATAATATTAAAAAAATCAAGAATTTCATTTTGGGATTTTAGATTATGGTTTGTCATTCTTCAATATTTATTTGTTTTCGGTAGAGTTTTTTTAAATGCATTAAATTTAGATAAAGAAATATTTTGGAACCTAATGGAGTACTACGATAAAGAATCATTATATAGAGCATCAACTTATGCATTGGTATTTATTCAAGCTATTTTTACAGGTATGACTTTGAATATCGCTTCAGAAAAGAAGCCCTTTAAAAGAACAAGATCCTTATCAAATGAATGTTTACTATTTATTGGTATAGTAATGCTACTTATTTCTATACCTTTTAGAATAAGCTCTGACCTACAAACAATTCATGCACAAATAACTTCAGGTGGATATGTTTCTCTTGCAGTCGACAATGCCTTCTTTTATGCTTTAGGTTTATTATTACCTGTTGCTCTAATATATATAATTTGTAGTGAAAAACTAAATAAATGGCAACTTGTATTATTAATGATAGTCTATGTGGTATATTCTGGAGTTATTATTATATTTTCGGGTGATAGAAGATATACAGTAACAGCATTTATTGCAATAGTTTTATGTTTTATGAAAAAAAATAATATAAAAATTTCTTTAAAAAAGATAGTTATGTATGGAATACTGGTTTTTATGGCATTATTTGCGTTAGCTGCAATAAGAACGGGAAGGCTTCATGTCATCAGTGACTTTAGTGATTTTGCAGATTTAGTATATATTTTGTTTACAACATCGAATATTTTTTATGAAACACTAGCTGAATTTGGTATAACATTTTTTATTTATGTAGCAGTCATTAGATATTTTCCAAGTCAGTTTGCCTTCAAATACGGTGCAACATATTTATATGCTCCAATGACAATTATACCTATGTCAGGCTTTTTTTTCCCTGGCATTCAAGAAAAGGTTTCGGCGCATATAGATTGTAAGTCGATAACAGGACAGGCATTAGGTGCAGCGTTAGGAGAAGAACTATATGGTAATTTTGGATTTCTAGCACCATTTGGGGCTATAATAGTGGGATTAATGCTAAAAAAAATATTTAGTTTAAGGGAAGATAGTAATAATTATGATATTGCTAAGTATTATAGTTTATTTTATATATTAATTAATTACGTTAGAGCATCTAGTACAGAAGTATTTAGACTTGCAATATATGCATTAATTATTCCATGGTTTATATCAAAAATCTATGAATTAAGGAGAGAAGATAAATGAAAATAATTATTCATGGTTCAACGTTTGGCTCAAATTTTGGAGACTGTTTATTTGCAAAAATGTTTTATGATTTTTGTGAAAAAAAGTATCCTGATTCAGTAAAATTTTATGAGAACAATTCATTAATAAGAAAAGATTTATTTACGGTTAGTGAACATTATAGAGATTATATGAATTATCAAAAAACATTTTCAAAAAAGGATTTAGCAGAATGTGATTGTATGGTATATATGGCTGGAGGCTACTTTGGGGAAACGACAACATCATTAAAAGAGGCTGTTATTAGATATTGGAGATATATGAAATTTGGATATTATGCTATTAGACATAAGAAACCTATAGCAATAATTGGTGTAGGTGCAGGACCGATATCTAAAGAATTTTTAAGAAGAAAAATAAAAAAAATATTTAATTATGCTTCTTTAATTACTGTTCGCAATGAAGAATCAAAAAAGTATTTAGAAGAAATTGGTGTAAAAAATGAAATAATTGTCACATCTGATGTTGCACAAATGGTAGATAAATCTTTTACAAGTAAATTAGAAGATAAAACACTAACTAATATAAAAGAATCTATAGGAAATAAGAAGATAATATTATTGCATTGTTCAACTCAAATAAAACACATTAATATTATAAAAGAAAAAATACTTTTTGAATTATCTAAATATGCAGTGGAGAATGATTATGGAATTGTTTTATGTGTAGATCAGTGTGATGTATCAAGAATAGAAGAATTAACTAAAATGGCAGATATTTTAGAGTGCCCATTTTATGTGTATAATTATGAAAATCCATCGAAATTAATATCGCTTATAGATTTTGTTGATATTGTTGTTACATCAAAACTACATGTGGGTATTTTATCTTGTTCACTTAATAAATCAGTATATTCTTTTCCATTTAATAAGAACAAAATTGTAAGATATTATAAGCAAATTGGCTATCCGGAAAGATGCATTCCTGTTGGCTTATTAAAGAATAATGATGTGTATAACTTAATGAAAAAATATGGTGAAGAAAAGATAATACTTAGTGATGAAATTAAGAATTTATCAGAAAACAATTTTAAATTTTTGGGAGAATTTTTAGATAGAATTTATAGAAAATCAGGTGATAAAATTGCATAGTTTAAAGAAAAATTTTATTTTTCAACTATTATATCAGATTCTCACTATGATATTACCGTTTATAACAGCACCATATATAGCGAGAGTACTTGGAGCAGAAAATGTAGGAATTTACTCGTATACTTATACGTTGGCCAATTACTTTGTCTTATTTTCAATGTTAGGGTTAAATAATCATGGAAGTAGATTAATTGCTCAAATTAAAGATGATAAGAAAAAACTTAATATAACTTTTTCTAGCTTATTTTTATTGCATTTTTTAATTTCATTAGGCGTTTTACTTATATATGTATTATATGTAAGTATTTTTGAAATGAATTATTATATTTTTTTATTAATTCAAGGTATTAATATTATTGCTTCAGTGATAGATATTAATTGGCTGTATTTTGGCTTAGAAAGATTTAAGACTACAGTAGTAAAAAATAGTATTATTAAAGTTATATCTGTAGTGTGCGTGCTAGTATTTGTAAATAATAAAAATGATTTAATAATGTATATATTGATAATGACTTTAGCTAATTTGTTAAGCCAAATTGTATTATGGAAAAATGTAAAAGGATTAGTAAAATTTGTTAAACCTGATAAAAAGATTATGATTTCTAGTATTAAGCCAATGATAGTATTATTTATTGCTGTAATTGCAACTAGTTTTTATAGGTCAATTGATAAAATAATGCTTGGTAAAATGAATAGTATGGTTGATGTTGGATGCTATGAAAATGCGGATAAGATAATAATGTTCCCCATTAGTTTGATTACTGCACTTGGTACGGTTATGCTTCCTAGAATGTCAATGTTATATAAAAATAAAGATAAGTTTATTATTGATACATATATAAAAAAATCTATAGAGTTTTCAGCTATATTAGCATTTTCTTTATGTTTTGGACTTATGGCTATAGGAGAAAGTTTTTCAATACTATTTTTTGGAGAAGAATTTCAATTAACAGGTGAAATTATTAAATATTTAGCAATAACAATTCCTATTATAGCATTTAATAATGTAATAAGGACGCAATATATAATTCCCAATAATAGAGATAATATATATGTTATTGCCGTCTTAATTGGTGCAATATTTAATTTTGTAATTAATTATTTCTTAATACCAATACTAGGCGTATATGGAGCTGTTATAGGAACAATTGCTTCATATGTTATAGTTTTCATGTATCAAAATTTAAGCATTAGAAAAGAAATCAATATTATAGAACTTTTAAAATATTGGATTATTCCATTGATTGATGGTATTGTTATGTATTGTGTTGTATCTATATTAGGAAATTGTGTTAAACTTAGTATTACTAATATAGTTATGCAAATTTTATTAGGTGCTTTCATTTACATTATATTAATATTTTTATTTTTATATAAAAATGAAAAATCGTACTTGAGCGAGTATATAAGTTTGATAAAAAATAAGCTAAAGAAAGGAAAGAAACATGATTTGTTCTAAGAAAGATTTAAAAGATTTTTTAGAATCTGATAAAAAAGCATTAAATAGAAAAACAAAATTTCCAAAAGTTAATGATTATATATGGAAATACGAAATTTTATTAAGAAAATGCGAGTATTATAATAATTGTAAAAAAGACCTTTTTTCTAAATTAATGTTGACATATTATAAGTATAAAAAATTTAAATTAGGAATTAAATGTAATTATTCAATTCCTATAAATGTTTTTGATAAGGGGTTGAGCATTGTTCATATAGGCCCTATTATTATTAATCCAAGAGTAAAGATAGGAAAAAATTGCAGAATTCATGTTGGAGTGAATATTGGAGCTGATGCGATGCATAGTGATGCTTGCCCTACTATTGGAGATAATGTATATATTGGACCTGGTGCTAAAATATTTGGAAATATAGTGATAGCAGATAATATTGCTATAGGAGCTAATGCAATTGTAAATAAAAGCTTTGAAGAAAAAAATATATCTATTGCAGGTATACCAGCGAAAATAATTAGCCAAAAAGGTTCATCAGCAATTTTTAAAAACGTAATGAAATAGCTAATATGAGGCTATTTCATTTTTTAATGCAAATGTTGACTTTTCCAACATTATGTGATATCTTTTTTTGGGGTGAAATATATGAATAGATTAGATTCGTTATATATAGGAGATATCCTAAAAAGAGCGAGAGAAAATAACGATTTAACACAAGAAGAAGTTGCTGAAGAACTAGGCATTGGAAGAGATGCAATTATTAGAATTGAAAAAGGAAGTCGAAAAATCGCTGTTGAGGAATTGCAAAGATTGATTAGAATATATAATCTAAACGTTGAAGATATTCTTTTCAGTGAAGAAGAAACAAGTGCGGAAGATGTGAAAGGAATTATTTTAGCTGGTGGAAGTGGAACAAGATTATATCCAATCACGAAAGCAGAAAGCAAACAATTAATTTCTGTGTATGATAAACCAATGGTTTATTATCCTTTATCAGTTTTAATGCAAGCAGGAATTAAAGACATTTTAATCATTACTACACCAGAGGACCAAGCTGGTTTTAAAAGATTATTAGGTGATGGTAAGCAGTTTGGCATCAATTTACAATATGCTGTTCAACCTAGTCCAGATGGGCTTGCACAAGCCTTTATTATAGGGGAAGAATTTATTGGAAATTCATCATGTGCAATGGTGCTTGGAGATAACATCTTTTATGGAAATGGTTTAACAAGAGAATTAAAAAGAGCCATTGCAAATGCGAAAAATGATGTGGCTACTATTTATGGTTATCAAGTAAAAGATCCTGAAAGATTTGGAATTATGGAGCTAGATGAACATAATAATGTATTAAGTGTGGAAGAAAAACCAACTAATCCAAAATCAGATTATGCCATCACTGGATTATATTTTTATCCGAGCGGTGTTTCTAAGAAAGCAAAGGCTATTAAGCCATCTGCACGTGGAGAATTAGAAATTACATCTTTAAATGATTTATATTTACAAGAAAATAAGTTAAAGGCTTGTTTACTGGGAGAAGGGTATTCATGGTTTGACACAGGTACTTTTGACTCACTATTGGATGCCTCAAACATGATTCGAACCATCCAAAATAATAGAGATGCGGTTATATGTTGTCCAGAGAAAATAGCTTATGAACATGGCTGGATTAACGATGTTCAAATAGAAAATGCGGCTAATGAATTAAAGAAAAATAGCTACGGAAAATATTTATCAAAAATTATGGGAAAATAATGAAATAAAAGGATATTTTTGAGAAAGGATGATTATAATAATGAAAAAAATAGAAACAGAGCTTAAAGATTGTTATATTATAGAACCAGATAGATTTGGAGATGCAAGAGGGTATTTTTCTCCATACTTTATTGATAAAAACTTGGAAGAACTAGGATTTCAAAAAGTGGTACAAGCAAATCGCAGTAAGAGTGCAAAAGGTGTAATTCGTGGACTTCATTTTCAAAAAAATCCTAAGTGTCAAGCAAAGATAGTTGAAGTAATTAAGGGTAGTGCTATTGATGTTGTAGTAGATATAAGAGTAGATTCACCAACATATGGCAAACATATTGCAGTTAAATTAACAGATGAGAATAATAGACAATTATTCGTTCCTAGAGGGTTTGCACATGGTTTTATTAGTTTAGAAGATGATACGGTATTTCAATATCTAATAGATAATGACTATGCACCAAAATTAGAAGCCGGAATTTTATGGAATGATCCTGATTTGAATATTGATTGGGATAAAATGCTAAAAGAAAATGGAATTGATGAGCCAATTCTTTCGGATAAAGATTTAGTACATCCAACATTGAAAGATAATAAAGTGATTTTTAAAAGAGGACAAGAAAGATTTTTAGTGACAGGTTATAAAGGTCAACTTGGATACGATATAAAAAGAGAATTATTAGCAAATGGTATATGCGAGGAAAACATTTTAGCAATCGATAAAGAAGAGATGGATATTACTAATTTAGAGGAAGTGATGAAAGTAGTTACTGAATTTAAACCTGATGTAATATTTCATTGTGCTGCATGGACAGCTGTGGATAAAGCAGAAGAGATGGAAGACGTTGTCAATCAAGTAAATGTTATTGGAACTCGCAATATGGTAGAGGCTTCAAAAGTTGTTGATGCTAAGATTATATATTTATCAACAGACTATGTATTTGATGGAACAAAAGAAGGAATGTATATACCTGAAGATGAAGTACATCCAATGAGTGTGTATGGAAAAACAAAATATTTAGGAGAAGAAGAAGTAAGAAAGAATCCAAAACATTTTATTGCAAGGATTTCTTGGGTATTTGGAATTAATGGAAATAATTTTATCAAAACAATGTTAAAATTAGCAGAAACACATTCAGAATTAAATGTTGTAGATGATCAAATTGGTTCACCAACATACACAGTAGATTTAGCACATCTACTTGTTAATTTAGCGCAAACTGATTCTTTTGGAACATATCATGTGACAAATGAGGAGTATTGTTCTTGGGCTGATTTCGCAGAGTATATTTTTAAAATCAACCATAAGGACGTTAAAGTGAATCATGTTTCTACAGAAAAATATTTAGAAATAACGAATACAAAGCAAGCTTATCGCCCAAGAAATTCAAAAATGGATAAAGTAAAATTAGAAGAAATTGGTTTGGAAAGACTTCCATCGTGGCAAGATGCAACAAAAAGATTTTGCCAAGAATTAGATTTAAGAAAATAATAAGGAAAAGGGGTTATCATGATGAAATTTTTAGTTACAGGTGGTGCAGGTTTTATTGGAAGTAATTATTTACACTATGTTACCAATAAATATCTAGAGGATGAATTTGTTTGTTTAGATGCATTGACATATGCAGGAAATTATAACAACATTAAAGAGTTAGAAAATAAACCAAACTATAAGTTCGTGAAAGGAGATATTACTGATAGAGATTTTATTGATACTTTATTTGCCAATGAAAGATTTGACGTTGTCATTAATTTTGCAGCAGAAAGTCATGTAGATAATTCTATAAAGAATCCTGGGGTATTTTTAACAACCAATATTATTGGAACACAAGTGTTGATGGATGCTTGTCGCAAATATGGGATTAGTAGATATCATCAAATATCTACTGATGAAGTCTATGGTGATTTGCCATTAGATAGACCAGACTTAAAATTTGTAGAAAGCACACCAATTCATACATCTAGTCCTTATTCAACAAGTAAAGCATCTGCAGATTTACTAGTAATGGCATATTACCGTACATATGGACTTCCTGTTACTATTTCAAGATGTTCTAATAATTATGGTGCATATCAATTTCCAGAAAAATTAATTCCAGTTGTAATTAGTAAGGCATTAAAGAATGAATCAATTCCAGTGTATGGAAAAGGAGAAAATGTAAGAGACTGGATTCATGTAATAGATCATAATATAGGAGTAGACTTAATCGTTAGAAATGGTAAAGTTGGAGAAATTTACAATTTAGGAGGTCATTCAGAAAGAACGAACCTTGATGTTGTTAAAACAATACTAAAACAAATGAATAAACCAGAAAGTTTAATTACATATGTAACTGATAGACCTGGTCATGATTTGAGATATGCAATTGATTCTACAAAAGTTGAAAAAGAGCTTGGATGGACATTGACACGTAACTTTGAAGAAGGAATAAAAGATACGGTAGATTGGTATTTAAATAATGAAGGTTGGATAAATAATATTCTATCTGGTGAGTATAAAAACAGTTATAGTGAAAGATAGAGTTATATCAATAAAGCATAGAGGCGTACATGGATGCCATAGAATCATGATTTTATGGCGCACAATGTGCGCCTCTTTTTTTGAAGTGCCTAATGAAAGAGTCTATTATTGCCCAATACGCTTTTGAATATTTGCAGTAGGATTAACATTATGAGGTATATTAAGAACCACTTGATTTTGCAATTTAATGGCAAAATAGTGTTGATTTTTTCTCGAATACTTGCTATAATGATTACGAAATTTGCAAGTAAATAGCAAATAAAAAGGAGGAAAACTTATGTTATTAAGTTTTAAAACAAGTAATTTTAAGTCTTTCTTAAATGAAATAGAACTTAAAATGACCCCTGCTCCAAAGATAAAAGGAATTCCTTATAGCATTTTTGAGTCAAAGATAGGAAATAAAAAGTATAAAGCTCTTTCTACTTCTGTTATTTATGGTCCAAATGCTGCTGGAAAAACTAATATTGTTAGTGCTATGGATGTTTTTAAGAATATTATTTTAAGAGGAAATATTAAAAATTCTACTCAAACATATTCCCCTGATTATGCTGCGTGGAATTTAGAATTAGTGCCTAATTTTAAGAATTTAAAAATTGAACCAACAACTTTTTCTATTACTTTTATTTCTAATAATATACTTTTTGATTACAGTCTTTCTATAGATATTGGAGACTTTTTAAATGAAAACTATGATAGAACGATACTTGAAGAAATATTGAGTATTGATAATGAATGGATTTATAAGAGGTCAAAAGACAACTTAGATGTTAATATTCAAGCAATGGTAAAATACATATCTTCTAGTAATTTTTCACAAGAAGCTGCTTTAGAATTAGCGATGAATAATTTGGATAGTAAAGAACTATTTTTATGCAATGGATTTAAAAATGTGTATTCTAAAAAACTATATGATATTCTTTTTCAATGGTTTAATGAGTATCTTGGAACCATATATAGAGCAGATTCATTAGAAATAAACTTTGTAAAAACAGTGATGGATGCAGATAATAAGGTTGGAAAGATATACAATAAGCTTGCAAAAGAAATTGGAATTTCAACTAATGGGATAGATTTTATGCAAAATAAAGATGAATCGTCAATAATGGTTTCTCTGATAGCTGATAAGAATTCTCCTAAAATGGTAAAAGTAATTCCATCAGAGGTGGTAGAGTCATTTGGTACGATTAGATTCTTAAATTTATTTCCAATATTTAATGATGCATTAGAAAGAGGCGGAACTCTAGTAATTGATGAATTAGATAGTTCAATTAATCCTATGATTATAATGAGCCTAATAAATGTTTTTCATAACGATGAAATTAATACAAAAGGAGCTCAATTAATTTTTAACACACATAATCCTATTTTCTTAAATAAAAATTTGCTTAGAAGAGATGAAATTAAATTTGTTGAAAAGGATGACGTTACGAATATTTCGGAAGTGTATGCTTTATCTGACTTTGGGACTAGCGGAAAAAGTGGAGTTAGAAATACTTCTGATTATATGAAAAATTATTACATAAATAAATATGGTGCAATTAAATACATCGATTTATCTGATATTTTTAAAGAAAGTGGGAAATAGAGGTTGAAAGATACAATTAAAAAAAGAAAATTTAATAAGACATATTATATTTTTGTAGAAGGCGAAACAGAAAAATGGTATTGAAATATCTATTGCAAATGTTAATTAGTTATGTTATATTATACGAGAATGAAATTCTGAAAGGAGAAGTTTTATAATAAAAATTTCAACTGGTTGCGGAGTATCATGCAGTTTGAGTGTAATAGACGATACAAGGAATGGAGGAAAGCATCATGAATAATTCTATCCGAAGGAAACTTGCAGACAAATTGAAGCAACGGTACGACATTACTGACGATAAGACCATTTTGTACACTTTTTGTCCATATCGGGTATGCCCAGTAGGAGCTCATATCGACCATCAAAAGGGGAATGTGACGGGTTTTGCGATTAACTACGGAATTACTATTGCTTTTGTACCTAGTCATAATCACTTCTTCGAAGCTCTGAGTTTGAACTTTGATGGAGCAAAAGGCGACAATATCACGGATATAGGTCCCAAAAAGAAAGATTGGGCTGACTATATTCGAGGGGCTGCTAAGATTTTGAATGACCATTACGAAATCAATCAAGGTATCTATTGTGTGATTGATGGTAGCTTGCCCATTGGCGGTATTTCTTCTAGTGCCGCAGTTATCATTGCTTTTATGAAGGCACTTTGCATTGTGAATGGTCTTCATTTGGCAAAGGATGAAGTGGTGAAGCTTGTACAAGAAGTGGAAAACACTTATGTTGGTGTCAATAGTGGAACGTTGGATCAATCCTGTGAACTGTTTTCTAAAAAGGATCATCTTTTGTACCTGGACACGAGTACTGCTAAGTACAAACTGATTCCTAAGAATAAGAACATGAAGCCTTACCGGATTGCCATTGTTTTTAGTGGCGTGAAGAGGACTTTGGTTGGCAGTGCTTACAATACAAGGGTAGATGAACTTAAGTCTGCTTCCTATTCTTTGAAAGCCTTTGCAGATATGGAATATGGAAGCTATCGTGATTCGGTATTGCGAGATGTACCTCGTGAAGTTTTCGAAGAATACAAAGGACAACTTCCTAAAAACTTTTACAAGCGCGCTCTTCATTACTACGACGAGATGGATCGTGTAAGTCGAGCAGTGAAAGCATGGAAAAATGGAGACATTGAAGAGTTTGGTAGAATTTCTTTTGAGAGTGGCGAAAGTAGTATTGTTAATTACGAAGCTGGTTCTCCTGAACTCAAGGCAATTCATGAAATCTTGAGCCACACGGAAGGTGTCTATGGCGGAAGGTTTAGTGGTGCTGGCTTTAAGGGGTGTTGCTTGGCAATTGTGAATCCTGAGTTTGAGGAGTCTATCAAAAAGAAGGTGACGGAAGAATACCTGAAGTTGTTTCCACAATATAGGGATTCTTTTGAAGTTTTCTTTTGCGAGACAGCAGATGGTTGCGACTTTTAAGTAGTTATAAAGGGATAGAAAAACAATAGGGAAAATTGTTGAAATTACTTTTTCCCTATTGTTTTTATAAAGAATTATCTATACAATTCATTATAGTATGTATGATAATAAGGAGGAATGTCTAATGAAGTGTATAATTCTAGCTGCAGGTTACGCAACAAGGCTTTATCCATTGACGGAAAATTTTCCTAAGCCTTTACTTAAGGTTAAGGAAAAAACGATTTTAGACTGGTTAATTGATGATATTGATTCTAGTGGAAAAGTTGATGAATACATAGTGGTTTCGAACCATAAATTTGTAGAGCATTTTCAAAAGTGGGCAGAAGAAAAGGTTTGTGATGCAAAAATTACTGTCATTGATGATGGAACCATATCTAATGAAACAAGAAAAGGAGCAGTTGTTGACATTCAAATTGCAATTGAGGAATTATATTTGGATGATGATGTAATGGTTGTTGCTGGTGACAATGTATTGGACTTTTCACTTGCACATTTTATTGATTACTTCATGCAAAAGAAGCATACTTGCATTATGCGTTATTACGAGGAAAGAAGTGAAAAGATAAAGAAAAGTGCTTCAGTTTCTTTTGATGAAAGTGATTTGGTATTGAAAATGGTGGAAAAACCTGAAAATCCTGACTCTAATTGGTGTGTACCTCCTTTTTATATCTATGCCAAAGAAGATGTGCAAAAGGTAAAAGTTGCCTTAGAGAGTGGTTGCAATAAGGATGCGCCTGGTTCATACATTAATTGGCTCTATGATAAGAGTGATGTCTATGCAATGGAAATGCCTGGTAAAAGGTATGATATTGGCAATATTGAAAGTTATGAGCAGGTATGCCAAAAGTATAACGGGATTGAGCATTAAGAAGAAAGGTCTTTTCTTCATTTAAGATTATGATAAAACCTCATGCAAAAAGCATGAGGTTTTGACTATAGACTATTATTGTGTATAAAAAGCTTAAAAAAGCATATAATATTTGAAAAGCGGAACATTTTGTTCCGAATTTTGATAAAAATATTGAAAAGTAATTAATCCCTTGTTATAATGAAAATATAAAGGCGAATGGAGGTATTATAGTGATAGATACGATTGTAAGAGTAGAAAAAATTGAACTAAATAATTTTAAAAATGTTCAGCATGGTATAATAGATTTAAAGAATGATATGGAACGTTTTCATGAGTATGAACTTCACTCTGATTTAATAGGAATATATGGACAAAATGGCTCTGGAAAAACTGCAGTTGTTAATGCTTTTGAGTTTTTGAAATTAATTATGAGTGGAAAATCTCTTCCTACTGATTCATATAACTATATTTATATGTTTAATGATACAGCTATGTTATCTTTTGATTTTTTTATCAAACATAAAGAAGAGGAATATATTGTAACTTATGAATTTGAACTAAAAAAAGAAAACCATGAAGCTATTATTAATAGAGAAAAATTGTCATATGTTGAAAAAAATGTGGTAAGAAGAGTTAGAAAAACATTAGTTGAATATGATACTCAATTTGAAAGCATTATTAAACCTATTACTAATTTTAGTACAATAATAAATAAGACAGAAAATGTAGTTAATCTAAAGGTGGCCCAAAAGCTTGCTCAAGAAAAAAAATCATCCTTAATTTTTAATAATGAATTTGCTTCAATATGGGATGACATGAAAGAATATATCTTATTAAAAAATATTAGAGGAGCTTTAATAGATTTTGCAAGATTTAATTTGTGTATTATCAATACACAATATAGTGGTGCCATTAGTTCAAATTTAATTATACCACTTAGTTTTAGGATAGAAGAAGATAAAAGAATATCAATTGGAAATATAGGAGTTGCACTAAATCATCCAAGAATTATTGATAAAGATTATTTTATACTTTTAGATAAAATTGTTCGTCAAATGAATATTGTTTTAGGAAAAATTGTACCGGGGTTACAGTTAGAGCTACACAATTATGGTGAAGAATATGATGATAAAGGCAATATAGGAGTTAAGACTGAAATTCTTTCTTTAAAAGGTAAAGATCAATTACCTGTTAAATATGAATCTGAAGGAATTAAGAAAATAATTTCTATCATGAGTACTTTAATTGCTATGTATAATAATCCTGCAATTTGTATGATTGTTGATGAGCTGGATTCAGGAATATATGAATTTCTTTTAGGTGAAATACTGAGTGTTATTGAAAGTGGTGGAAAGGGGCAAATTATATTTACATCTCATAATTTAAGACCATTAGAGGTATTAGACAAAGATTCAATCTATTTTACTACGACAAATCCAATGAATAGATTTATTCGATTAAAAAATGTAAAGCCCAACAATAATTTAAGATCATATTATATTAGAAGTATAAATTTAGGTGGCCAACAAGAGGAAGTATACAACGAAACAAATGAATTTGAAATTCAAAGAGCATTTAGATTGGCGGGTGAAAAATATAGTGTTGAAGGCTAAAAAAGTTGTAGTTTTTATTGTGGAAGGAATTTCTGATAGAGTATCACTTGCTCATGTTGTTGCGTCACTTAATAAAGACAAAAGAATCTTTTTCCAGATAGTAGCAGCTGATATAACGTCTGATTTCGACACAAGCAATATGAATGTTATAAAAAAGATTAATGCTCAAGTTAAAGAATGTATGATGAAGCAACATTTTAATAAAAATGATATTATTAAAATTGTTCATCTAGTAGATACAGATGGCGTTTTTGTGCCATCTTCTAGTGTTATTTATAGTGAAAGTGTTAGAATAAAGTATAGTGATGAGTGGATTGAAACAAATGATGTTGAAAAAATTAGAGATAGGAACAAAAGAAAAAGTTCAATACTTAATAGACTTTCTTCAACTAGCGCCATTAATAACATACCATATGAAATTTATTATTTTTCTACAAATATAGAACACGTATTACATAATATTCAAAATGCTAAAGATAATGAAAAAATGGCTTTGGCAGAAAAATTTGAAGATGAGTACTATAATAATCCTACACAGTTTTTAAACTTTATCAATGGAGAGTTTTCACTAAAGGATGGATATAGATCCTCATGGGATTACATCAAAGAAGAAAATAATTCTTTAAAAAGATATACTAATTTTAATCAATTTTTTATGAGTAAGTAGTACTATTATAAGACGTAAGTATGAGAGAGGATTTTAAAGAGGATGAATTATATTTTAAAATATTTCGATACTGATTTAATTAAGTTTTCAGCACAAGATGGTGCGACGCCAAACTATAAAATACTATGGGTTAATAAAGAAAAAAGAGAATTGATGCCCCTTGGTCTTCAGTTAACAAAAGAAGGAATAGAAAGTTTTATTAAGAAAAGGAATATACCAAAAAATAGGGCATATGTTCATGGCTTTTTAGCAAAATGTGGCTTAAATGTTAATAGACCACTAGATATTATAAAAGTATCAAAGGGTCTTTCCTTAAATGATTGCTATTGGATTGTAGAAGAAGGAGAAGTATTAAAATTTAAAGATGTCAATTTATACGATAATAGATTTAGTAATATATTAGCAGCCATTGTTTTTACAGGCTATGGGAGTTCTATACGAAGCAGTTTAAGGTCATCACCAGAGTTTACTACAAATGGTATGTTGCCAAAATGTTGGAGAAGAATTGATGGCAAAATATATTTATATAAAGGACGGAACTTTTGGTGCTTCTAATACTGGATATGAACCGTATTCGGAATTTTATGCCTATCAGATTGCTAAAGCAATGGGTGTAAATGCAGTGCCATATAATTTAACTAAGTGGAAAGATACTTTATGTTCCACTTGTGAATTATTTACCTCGAAAAAACTTTCATTTGTACCTGTTGGAAATATTGTAACTTCAGGTGGAATCGAAGCAGTTGAGAAATACTATGCAAAATTAGGAGATGTTTTCTATCAAGCCTATGGAGATATGATTTTATTAGATGCCATTATTTGTAATACAGATAGACATTTTGGCAATTTTGGATTTTTGATAGATAATAAGACAAATACTATTGTAAAACCAGCCCCGCTATTTGATCATGGTAATTCTCTATTCAATTTTGTAACAAAGGATGTATATGGTAATTTGGATAGCTTTGATGAATATGTTAGCACTTTAGTTCCGTGTAATTATGATGATTATTTTGTATATGCTAAGAAGTTTCTAGATAAGAGAAGAAAAAAAATGCTTAGAAAGTTATTAGAATTTAAGTTTCAAAAACATGCAAGATATAATTTAAATAATGATAGACTTAAAGCAATAGAAACAATGATTAAAAAAAGAGCAAGAATATTATTAGAATTTGAAGGGTAAATGGCAATTAAGGATTGATAAATAAATGATGTAGCTTAATTACATTATAATTATGTAGTTAAGCTTTTTTATACAATCTAACTAAGTTTTCCTTGAATTCACTAACCGTTTATGTTATACTTTGCAAGGAATAAATGTACAAGGAGAGGTTTTAAAATGAAAATCGCTATTGCTGGAACTGGTTATGTTGGATTGTCGCTTGCGACGTTGTTGAGCCAAAAGCATGAAGTTATTGCGTTAGACGTGATTTCGGAAAAGGTGAAAATGATTAATAACCGTATTTCACCTATCAAAGATGAATATATTGAAAAATATTTTAGAACGAAGAAGCTTTGTTTAACTGCAACTTTGGATTACAAAGAAGCATTTGAGGGGGCAGAATTTGTCATAATTAGCACTCCTACTAATTATGATGAAACAACCAATTATTTTGATACTTCTAATGTAGAAGACATTATTCAAAAAGTGAAATCTATGGGAATTGACACAACCATGGTTGTCAAGTCCACGATACCTGTTGGTTTTATTGAGAGCATGAAGAAAAAGTATGATATTGATAATATCATGTTTTCGCCTGAATTTTTGAGAGAAGGCAAAGCTCTTTACGACAATTTGTATCCTTCTAGAATTATTGTGGGAGAAAGAAGCGAAAGAGCTGAAAAGTTTGCTAATATGCTGAAAGAGTGTGCGTTAAAGAAAGACGTCGAAGTTAAGTTCATGGGCAGTACGGAAGCAGAGGCAGTAAAGCTTTTTGCAAACACTTATCTTGCTTTGAGAGTAGCGTATTTCAATGAGCTTGATACATATGCTGAAATGAAAGGCTTGAATGCTAAGGATATCATTGAAGGTATTGGACTTGATCCTCGTATTGGAACGCATTATAACAACCCTTCTTTTGGATATGGCGGTTATTGCTTGCCTAAAGATACAAAGCAGCTACTTGCCAACTATGAAAATGTTCCGCAGAATTTGATTCGCGCTATTGTAAGAGCGAATCGTACTAGGAAAAAGCATATTGTAAATGAAGTGTTGCAGAAAAATCCAGATGTGGTTGGTGTTTATCGCCTTACCATGAAGAAAGATTCTGACAATTTCAGGGCAAGTGCCATTCAGGAAATCATGGAACGATTGCAGGATGAAGATGTTGAAGTTATCATCTATGAGCCTACCTTGAATAAGACGGAGTTTCATGGTTACCATGTAGTAAACGATTTTGACAAGTTTTGTGAAGAGTCTGATGTGATTTTGGCCAATCGCTATAGCTCAGAACTGGATTTTGTGAAGGAAAAAGTCTATACACGCGATATATTCGCGAGAGACTAAAAATGAAAAAAGGTTGACTAAAACGTTGTGAGATAGTCAACCTTTTTTTATGCAATTAAGGGAAAGATACATTAATTTTTGATTTTACATAATTTTACAAAAAGGTTGACTTATTATACAAATTATTATATATTATTTATGATATTTAATTTAGATGTGGCATTTTATATATGGGAGTGAATAAATTGAAGAGAAAAAATAGAAAGCCTCGTATTTGCTTGGTTGCAAGCAGTGGTGGACATTGGGAACAAATTCAAAAATTGCAGCCTTTAATCGACAAATACGAAGGCTTTTATGTGACTGAAAAGACTAAGTTTGGGGCAAATGCAAAGTATTTTATGTTACAGACGGATTTAAAAGACAAGTTAATGCCGCTAAAGATGCTTTGGAATGCTTTATATTCATTGTTTATTTGGATAAAGGAAAGACCAGACTTTATAATAACAACAGGTACGATGATTGCATATCCTTTTTATTTATTAGCAATTTTTTTCCATAAAAAGTTTGTGTTTATTGAAACATTCGGTAGAGCAGATATGCCTACAGTAGCTGGAAAGATAATGGAAAAACATTCAGACTTATTTATTGTTCAGTGGGAATCTCAGTTAAAGCATTATAAAAAAGCTATTTATGGGGGGTGCCTATATTGATATTTGTTACGGTTGGCTCACGAAATTATCCTTTTAATAGATTATTTAAAGAACTAGATAAGTTGTGTGAAGAAGGAATTATAAAGGACAATATTTTTGCACAAATTGGTACTTCAACATATAAGCCTCAACATTATGAATATAAAGATTTTATTTCACAAGAGGAATTCTTAGAAAAAGTCAAAACATCAACTTTTGTAATTAGTCATGGTGCTTCTGGTTCTATTATGAAAGCATTAAATGCTGGTAAAAAAGTAATAGCGGTAACAAGACTCGAAAAATATGGAGAGCATATTAATGACCACCAAATACAAAATAATGAAGCTTTTGGCATGAATGGCTATGTTATACCTGTATTTGAAATGGAAGAGTTGAAGAATGCGATATTGACGATTCAAGAAGGAAAAGATAATTTAAAAAAGTGGGAAAATAAAGATCCTTTGGCAATTGTAAATATGATAGATAAATTTATAGAGGATAATTGGAAGTGAAATATATGAGTAATGATATTGTCAAAAAAAGAAAACAGAAGATACTGATAGCTTTAAAATTAAGTTTGTGTGGTAATGGTTATAAAAAAGCTCAATATCTTAAAGATAAAAAAATTTTCAAAGAATTTGGCAATAATAACTATTGGTATCCAAGAATTATACCTGCTGATCCAAAAAAAATTTTAATTCATAATAACGTTTATGTTGCAACTAATGTGTATTTTTGTACACATGATGTTATGCATTTGATGTTTCAACATATAGATAAAAATAATAAATATAGCAGGTACACAAAGGAGATTGAAATATTTGATAATTGCTTTATTGGTGCAAATTCAACTATTATGTATGGCGTTAAAATTGGACCTAATGCAATAGTTGCTGCCAATAGTGTTGTAACAAAAGATGTTCCTAATGGATATGTTGTTGGTGGCAATCCAGCAAGAATTATAGGTAAATTTGAAGATGTTAGAAAAAAAAGATTAGAATACGAAAAAATTGACGGAGAGGAATATATGAATGAAAAAAGAGAAAGATGGATAGATGTCTGTAAAGGAATAACGATGATTTTGGTTGTAATCGGTCACGTAATCTCATCATATCATAATTCTGGTTTGCTGAAAGAAGCTACAATATTCAATTTTATTCATGCTTTTATATATTATTTTCATATGCCTTTATTCTTTTTTATCAGTGGATACTTATTAGATATAAATAAAAATAAAAAAGATAAGAAAGAAAGAATTACAGAAAAACTAATATCATATGGAATACCATATATAATTTTTTCTATCATCTATTTTCTTTTAAAAATATTTACATCTCAGGTAGTAAATACAAGATTAAGTATTAAAGACATATTATTAATTCCAATCATACCGATTAGTTTTATGTGGTACCTATATGCTGTAATGATAATGGCCATCTTGGCAATTGTTTTTACAGATGTAAAACAAAGAAAAGTACTATTTGTCATATCATTTGCATTAAAATTTGTTACAGATATATTGTTGAATGATGCCTCTTTTTCTAGTAGTATATTTAAAGAATTAATTATATTTGATATTGCTAAAAACTTATTATGGTATATTACTGGTATTTTATTTTATCATTATAAGCTTATAGAAAAGATAAAAAAAATAAAAAATAATAATAGATTAACATGTTTATTTATCACTCTTTTTAGTATTATTTCTATATTAACTTACGTTATGCAAATTAAATATAATTTTGTAATGGACATTTTGCTAAGTATGTTAGGAATTTTGGTTACATTGATACTTTCTTTAAAAATAGAAAAGAATAATTTATTAGAAAAGATAGGTAAAAATACTTTACCTATTTACTTTCTACATGGCATTATTATAGCTTTTTTACGAATAATCATGACAAAATTGAAAATCCCATTATTGGAAGGGAGTATTCCATTATTTTTTTGTACAACTTTAAGTATAACCATTTCTTTGATTACTTATAGAATTTGTAGTAAATCGTATATATTGGATTTTATTTTTTATCCTAAAAAATATTTGAAAATAAAAAAATAAAGTACCGGAGTGATTATAATGAATTTCGTCTCTTTAGAGAATAAAGGTAAAGAAATATTTGCTAAGTTTCCCAAAACGAGAAGACTTTTTAAGGGTATTTACCAAAGAACAATGTATTTAATATCGCACGAAAATATAACATCTGAAGGAAATATATTAAGGGTTTCGCCAGATGATGCGGAATATTTTTTCGGGTATTATGATAAATCGCCTTGGGATGTAACAGATAGATATATGATTGCTTTAAAAGTAAAAAATGCTTATAAAGTTCCTGATTCAACGGAAAAAGCTGAAATTGTTGCTTTTGATACTCAAAATGGTAATAAAGCAATAACAATTGGAACAACGCATTGCTGGAATTCTCAACAAGGTTGTATGGCACAATGGTTAGCTCCAGATTTTAAAAGTAAAATTATATATAATGATTTCAGAGATAATCATTATGTTTCTGTGATATATGATTTTGAAAATAAAAGAGAAGAAAAAGTTTTTGATATGCCAATATATGATGTCGCCAAGAATGGAGAATTTGCATTAACGTTGGATTTCTCTAGATTACATCGATTAAGAAAAGGGTATGGATATGCTAATCTACAAGAAACAACTAAGAAAGAACTATGTCCTGATAAGCCATGTATTTGGAGAATTGATTTAAAATCTGGTGAAATAACAGAGGTTATTAAATATACAGATTTATCTACGTTTGAAATACGAGATAACATGAATGGTGCAGAACATAAAGTAAATCACATTATGATTAATCCATCAGGAACAAGATTTATGGTTCTTCATAGATGGTTTAAGAACAATCAAAAGTTTACGAGATTAGTTACTATGAATATTGATGGTTCCGATAAATACAATTTAAGCGACGATGATTTTGTTTCACACTGTTGTTGGAAAAATGATAATGAGATATTATCTTTTTTGCGCAAAAAAGAAACAAAGGATCATTACTACTTAATGAAAGATAAAACAAAAGAGTATCAAATGTTCTGGGAAGAATTAAACACAGACGGGCACTGTACATATTCGCCTGACGGTAGATTCGTAATAACAGATACATATCCTAACAGAAAAAGAATTGCATCTGTATTTTTGTGTAAGGAAAACGAGCATTCTGTGAGAATTGCGAGAGTTTTTTCCCCATTTAAATATGACAATGACACTAGGTGTGATTTGCATCCTAGGTGGAATCATCAAGAAGACAAGATTTGCATTGATTCTGTACATGAAGGTAAGAAAGAATTATATGTGCTTGATATAAAAGAAATTATTTCTGAGAAGAAAATGAATAATAATATATTGGTTAGTGTTGTTATTCCATTCTATAATGCGCTTGAAACAATTGATAGAACATTAAAATCAGTGGAAAGACAAAAGCATAAAAACATTGAAGTAATCCTTATTGATGATGGCTCAAAAGATAACTTACCTGAATTTCTAGAAAAGAACCACTATCATGAAAGACTAAACATTAAGTATATTAGAAAAGAAAATGGTGGAGTAAGTAGCGCTCGTAATTTGGGAATAGCAAATGCGAATGGAAAATATATTTGCTTTTTAGATGCTGATGATATTTATCATGAAAATTTCATTAGCAAGTGTTTGTATGAAATAGAAAAAACAGGTTGTGACACGATAATTACGCATCAAGATAGAAATTTAGAAAAAGTGGAAAAAGGTTTATTTGATGTATTATTGAATAATCAAGTTATAGCAAGAGAAGATTTAATGGAATACTTTATGTACAATAAAGAAAATATACATTTTGGTGGTATCTTTTATAAAAAAGATATTATTGATGCAACGAAATTACATTTTGAATTAAATACAAAATATGGTGAAGATTTAGAATTTGCATGGAAGTTTTTGAGCAATTGTACGCGTGGTGGAATGATTTTAAAAGACAAAATGTATGGTTATTACAATAATCCTAATTCTGCGATTAATACGATACGATGGGAAAAAACAGATTTGATTAAAGCGATGAATCGAACGAAAGAATACCTTGAAGCCAAAAATGATGAATTTACAGAAAAATTTGAAAATTATATGTTGCCAAGAACGTATTGGACGGTATCGAAAACTTTTGCTGTTGGAGGTAGAAAAGATTATTACCAAAAATTTATTAAAGAATATCCTGTCAAAGAAAATATAAAGAAATTGGTGAAGTCTTCTAAAAATAAATTATTAAAATATTCATCGGCATTGTTTGGTATAAGCACAGCATTATTCTATATAGCAGTGAAAATAGTATATAAAAAGAGGTGAGAACATGACAAATAGTATTCCAAAAAGAAATCCAATTAATACAATTATTTTAGTATTTGCAACAATAATTGCAGTAAGTAGTGGTACATTTATTTATGATAATGGAATCAGGTATTTTTTGCTATTTTTCATGTTGCTTTTTCTATTAGTGCCAACAAATAAGAATAAAGTTTCCTATAAAAAGAATACGATGATTTTGTTTTATACATTATTTTCAATACATACAATGATAAGTGTTATTTATTCTGTTGATAAAATTAATACACTCAAGTATTCTTTTATTTATTTGTCTTGTTTAGTATTTGCAAACAAATCATTTGATGAAAACCAGTATGGTAAATTATTTAAGTATATAGAATTTTTTATTATTATTTTTGCATGTAGTATTTTAATTTCTGCAATTTTTAAAGATTTAATGCCACAATTGTATTTTTTGACATCAAAAACAGCAGAAGAAATAGAAAGAGACATTTCCACTGGGGCATTTGCAGGATTGGCTGGAGATAGAGCTGAGGCTGCTTTATTAATGTTAGTTGGAATATCACTTTGCTGGGGACAGTTTTGCTCAAAAACGAAAAAAACAAGTATCATAGTTCTAAAGATGATTTTAGTATATTTGGCTTTGTTTTTAACTTCCAAAAGAACATTGTTTGTATGTTCTTTAATCATACCAGTCTTAGCGTTACTTCTCTTTTCAAAAGGAAAAAGAAAAGTAACATTAATAATACTTGTAATAATAGGTGCAATTGTTTTTGGATATTTAATGAATAATGTGCCTGTATTTCAAAATATTATTGTACGTCTTAATAAAATAGACGATTTAGAAACAATGAATGGTAGGTCTAAATTGTGGACGGTATCACTAAATATGCTTAAGACAAAACCTATATTTGGGTATGGATTTAATACCTTTAATAAGGTCGCGAACGAATGGGGTGTGAGATATGGTGGCTCTCTTGGTGCAGAATGGATATATCAAGGACATAATTCCTATTTACAAATTTTGGGCGAATTAGGAGTAATCGGATTTATGTTGTATTTGGGTATTTTTATTTCTTTTTTCTATCAGGTTTTTAAAATTCATAAAAGGAAAGAAGAGCTAACGAAGAATCAACAAGAGGGACTGCTTTTTTGTACTTTTCTCATGATAGTATTATTAATTTATAGTATTACGGGAAATTGCGCATATTATTTGAATCAGATATTTATACAAGCGATACTGATTGGATATATATCTACTTTATATAAAAGTATAAAGAGGAAAGGAAATGATCAAGATGAAAACCAAGGTGGGAATACTTACATTTCATGATGCTGTAAATTACGGAGCAATATTACAAACTGTCGCACTTTATAAAAAATTAGTAGAATTAGGTGCAGATGCAGAAATTGTTGATTATTCTTATCGAAGTAAAAATATAATGGATTTAAATTTTATTGGTACGTTGAAAAAACGAGGCTTCAAAAAGGCAATAGAGTATCTATTTATTCACAAAAATAGAAAGATTCGAAAAGAAAAACTACAAGCTTTTTTGAAAAAAAATGCAAAAGTATCTAAAAAAGCATATACAGTTGACAATATTAAAGAGGCAGATCAGAAATATGATAAGTTTGTCGCAGGAAGTGACCAAATTTTTGATATGGACAAAACTGCGCATGATGAAAATTTTTTGCTAAATTTTGTTTCTAAACAAGGAAAAAAATATTCATATGCGGCAAGTAGTGGTAGGTTAGATGAAGAAAATATTGATGAAATTTCCAAATTTTTAAGTACTTTTAATAGTATTTCTGTAAGAGAAAAACTATTACAAGAAAAATTGGAAAAAAAATTAGAGAAAGAGGTATATAGACATTTAGATCCTACTTTTTTTTATGGAAAAGATTTTTGGAGTAAATATGCAGTTAAGCCAAAAGAGGAAAACTATATACTTGTATATACATTAGCAAAATCAAAAGACTTGTTAAATGCAGCTACAGTTTATGCAAAGCAAACTAAAAAGAAAATTATTATTATATCTGGTAGAGCTGAAATTTTTATTGGTATGAAAAAAGTGACAAGGGCAAGCATAGAAGAGTTTTTAGGCTATTTTTTGTATGCAGATTACATTTTTACAAATTCTTTTCATGGAACAGCCTTTTCCATTATTATGAAAAAGAATTTTTCGGTCGGCCTTCATAAAGATAAAAAAATGGGAAATGATAGAATGCAAACTCTTTTAACCGTTCTTGGATTAGATAAATGCTATGTAGAATATAAAAACAATACTATTATTGAAAATAAGATAAATTATAAAGAAGTAGATAATAGTATCAAAATGGAGATTACTCAATCAACTCAATATCTAAAAAATATAGTCGATAATTAAGGTTGGTGACAATATGAAAGTAAATCTAATAACATTACATAGAGTTTTAAATTATGGCTCAGTGCTGCAAGCATACGCAACGTATAAGGCACTAGAGTCTATTAACGTTGAGAAACTGGAACTATTAGATTACTATAGAGAAAAAGATTATGATGATATAAGAATCAATCATTACGGCTCTTATCGAACAAGGAATGAGCATGGTTTGAGTAAAAAATGTAAAAGCTTTTTATATGATTTGATGTTAAAAAAATCTATTTTGAAATTTTATAAAGTTTGTGATTCGTTTTTGCGTAATAATGTGAATTTATCATCTCAAAAGTATTATTCAGAAAATGATTTGCTGCAAAATGCAAGTGTATGCGATATAGTATGCGTTGGAAGTGATCAGGTTTGGAACAATATACATAATGAAGGCATAGAATGGCCCTTCTTTTTAAGATTTTGTGACGAAGGAACAAGAAAAATTTCTTTTAGTTCAAGTTTAGGCATTGAAAATCCTGAGAAGGAATATGCAGAAGTTTTGTATTCTGAGTTAAAGAAATTTGATAAGATATCTGTAAGAGAAAAGCAAACACAACAATTGTTAAGTAGTGCTGGAATAGAAAGTGAATTTATTATAGACCCAACATTATTGCATGAAAAACATGAATGGAAAAAAATGATTCGACCACGTATGATAAAGGAAAAGTATTTATTAATTTATCAATTTGGTAATTCGAAAGAAATAAATAGAGTTGCTAAAAAAGTATCAAAAGAAAAAGGCCTAAAAATTGTAAATATTGTATTTCATCCGCATCAAGTAATTGGTAGACCTGGTAAAAAAATAGTTGTTCCTACAGTAGAAGAATTTTTAAATTTGTTGTATTATTCAGACTTCGTTATTACTAATTCTTTTCATGGAACTGCCTTTTCAATTAATTTCGAAAAGGAATTTGTAGTTATTTTGAGAAAAAATTTTAATATTAGAATGAAGTCAATTTTAGAGACGCTTGATTTGGAAAATAGAATATATATAAAGGAACATGAAAGAGAAATAATCAATGATACAATTAATTACGATTTGGTTAGAAAAGAATTAGATAACAAAAGAAAAGATGCTATTAATTGGTTAAAAGAGGTATTTTTAAATGAAGAAAATAGTTAATGTTTATCGAAATATGTCCATAGTAGCAAAAGCAAGTTTATGGTTTATGTTTTGCACTATTATACAAAAATGTTTGTCCATTATTACTACACCCATTTTCACAAGAATCATGGATGTGGAACAATATGGAATGTACAGCACTTATTTATCTGTTGTTTCAATTGTAACAGTAATACTAACTTTGAATTTTGATACGTGTGCTTATATGAATGGTATTTCAAAATTTAAATCAGAAAAAGAGAAAGATGAATTAGGAACATCTTTATTGTCCTTTACATTTATATTAACATTGATAATAGGAATCATTACTTTTTTTGCAAGAGATTGGGTAAGTAATGCAATATCACTTAGTCCGTCATTAATTTGCTTAATGTTAATTGAAATATTGTTTATTCCACCAGTGAAATTTTGGATGGTAAAACAAAGATTTTCATATCACTATAAGAGCTTAGTTTTCGTAACCTTGGGAATGTTATTATTCAATAATATTTTTGGAATTATATTTGTTTTGATTGGAAAATATGAGCAAGCAACATTGAGGGTACTTTCAATTGTGCTTATTCAAGCAATTGTTGGTTGTATTATTTATATAAAATATATCCATAAAACGGGGATTAAGTGCTTTTGGAAATATTGGAAATATGGATTGAAATTAAATATTCCTCTTGTTCCACATGGGTTATCTATTCTAATTCTTTCGTCATCAGATAAATTGATGATTAACAAAATGGTTGGTTCAGCACAAGCAGGAATATATGGAGTTGCTTATTCAGCTGCACAAATTATTAATGCAATCAAACTAAGTTTAGTAGATGCTATACGTCCATGGATTTATACTAAAATAAAAAGTAAACAATATGATGAAATAAAAAATGTATGCAATTTTTTGTTTTTAATAAACATTTTAATTACTTTTATTATTGTAGGTTTTGCACCTGAGTTGATAAAAATTTTAGCGTCAAAAGATTACTATGAAGCCATATATATCATACCACCTGTGGCGGCTAGTAGTTTTTTTACATTTGTTTATAATATATGTTCTATTGTTGAAATATATCATGAAAAGAACAAAAATATTATGATTGCTTCTGTAATTGCAGCAATATCTAATATTGTTTTAAATGTGATATTTATTAAAAAATATGGTTACTTGGCTGCTGGTTATACAACATTATTTTCATATATATTGCTAAGTATGATGCATTTTTATTATTTGAGAAAAATAGAAAAGGAAGAATTGGATAATCATAAAGTAATAGATAGAAGGTCTATTCTTTTGATGTCTATTTTGACAATAGCTGGGATGTTTGTTTTTACTTTTTTGTATAATTATTTGATTTTAAGATACATACTTGTATTTATTATTTGCATAGTTTGTGTTTTAATGAGAAAAAAGATTATTGCTGTTGTGAGATCTTTAAAGAAAATAAAGAAAGAAGGGGCTTCTAATGAGTAATAATATTGGGGATTATAACAAGTGTTGTGGTTGTGGTGCTTGTTTTAATATATGCCCTAAGAATGCCATAATAATGGAAGAAGATGAGAATGGCTTTTTATACCCTAGTATTAATAAACAATTATGCATTAATTGTGGATTGTGTAAATCTGTATGTAATTTTAATAATTATAAGAAAAAGGAAACAGGTGAATATCCCAAAGTTAATGTTGCTTGCTCAAAAGAGGAAGATATTTTAAAAAAATCTTCTTCTGGTGGAATTTTTGCTACAATTGCTAAAGCAATAATAAATGATGGTGGAGTTGTTTATGGTTGCGCACTACGAAAAGAGGATGATTATCTTAAGCCAGTACATATTAGGATAGATAATAATGATGATTTAATAAAGATTCAAGGCAGTAAATATGTGCAAAGTTATATTGGAAATATGTATGCTAAGGTAAAAGAGGACTTGAATGCTGGAAAAAAAGTTTTGTTTTCAGGAACTCCCTGTCAAATAGCAGGGCTAAAAAGCTATTTAAAAAATACAAATATGGATAATTTGTTCTTGATAGATATAATTTGTCATGGTACACCTAGTATGAAAATGTTTCAAGATTATCAAGACTTTTTGAAGAAAAAATACAAAGGTGAAATAAAAGAGTTTATTTTTAGAAATAAGGAAAACGGCTGGAATTCAAAAGGAATTAAAGGAAAGGTTACTATTGAACAATCAAGAAAAAAAGAAAAAGATGTAATGATAAATCAACACAATTCGGCATATATTAATTTATTTATTGAAACTGCAATTCAAAGAGAGGAATGTTATTCCTGCCCTTATGCATCTGATAAGCGTGAAGGAGATATTACAATAGGTGACTATTGGGGAATAGATAAAATTCATCCAGAAGTATTAAAAGAAAACGGGGGAAAAATGGAATTATCAAAAGGGATATCTTGTTTATTGATTAATACGGAGAAAGGAAAACGAATGGTTGAATTATGCAAAAAGAATATGATAATGTATGAATCGGATTTTGAAAAAGTAAGTAGAAAAAATGGTCAGTTGTTGCATCCTTGTAAATCAAGACTTGATAGAGAAGAAATATTGAAAATATATAGAAATGAAAATTATGAAGGATTAGAAAAATGGTTAAATAAAAAGCTTGGGGTGAAAAAGGCTATATATTATTTATGGGACAAATTACCAAGTAATTTGAAAAAGAAAGTAAAAAGACATTAAGAGTTTTAATTAACAATTATATTTATACGAAAGACGTGATTTTATGTGGAAGAAAATTTTATGTTGGTTGCTAGTTCTAATTTGGCTAATAGTGATATTTTGTTTCTCTGCTAAAAACGGAGAAACATCATCAGGGCAAAGCAAGGGTGTTATAATAGGAGTTCTTGCGGAAGGTACAGTAGTTGCACAAAAAGCTGGGATTATCGAAAGGAATTTATCACAAGAAGAAATAAATATCGTTTTGGATAATTTTAATGGCGTGATAAGAAAGATAGCTCATGCTACCATATATTTTGTACTTGCAATTTTAATTGTAATTGCACTTAATACGAGAGCAGATACTTTTTTGAGAAATATGTTGATTGCCGTTATTTTATGCTTCTTATATTCTATCACTGATGAATATCATCAAACTCTTGTGGCTGGTAGAACAGGAACGTTTTTAGATTGCTTAATTGATACTTTTGGGGCAGTAGCCGCATGTTTGACGTATAAAGGTTTTTTAAAGTTAAAAGATTCCAACAAAAAAGCATAAACATTTTGTATTTTTTAGAATATAATGAGGTATAATTTCATTAAGCAGTAGTGAATGATTCTTGAAAGAAGGGAAATATGAAAATATTTTTCAGCATTTTTATAAGTATGATTATTTTGTTTGATTATTGTGCATGTAAAGTATCTTCGAAAGCAGCAATATTAGAAGAAAAAAAGCATTAAAAATAATTTTATTTTGAGGCAATAAAATGTCTCATTTTTTTTTGCATTTTCTATTGAAAAAGCACAAATTATGTAATATAATGTACATGCTTTTAATGGAATAATTCCATGGTGAAATAAAATATAATATTATAGTTAAGGAGTTTTGCAATTATGAATGAAGAATTGGATTTGTTAGATTTATTTTTTGCTTTTTGGAAGAAAAAGATTTGGTTAATTGCAGCAATCATAATTGGTGCATGCGTTGGTTTTGTTTATACCAAATATGCAGTCGTACCAAAATACACATCTTCTGTTACACTTATTTTAGCAAAATCGTCTGATGAAAAGGCAAATGTAGCAGGATTAGATGTCTCAGACACCATTACTCAATCCGATATTGCTTTAAACCAAAAGTTAATTTCTACATATGGGGAAATCTTAACAAGTAAGAGAGTTGTTAACACAGTGGTAAAGAACTTAGGCTTGAATATCTCGTACGCTCAATTAAAAAAGGGAATTAGCGTTTCCTCTGTAAAAGATACTGATGTTATTAAGCTTTCTATTACCACAACGGATGCTTCTACATCTGCCAAAATTGCAGATGAAATGACGAATGTATTCAAAGACGAAGTTGATAGAATTTACAGTATTAAGAACATATCTATTATTGATAGTGCGGAAGTAGATAACAAACCAGTAAACATAAATTATATGAAAAACATTATTATATTTGCACTTGCATTCTTTGTTTTAGTCGCAATTGTTATTTTCTTAATCTATTATTTTGATAATACAATCAAAACAGAAGAAAATATTCAAAAATTGACAGGATTGCCTGTTTTATGTACGATACCTAAAGTAAAAACAACAATAGAGAAGGGAGGAAAGAAGCATGCTTAAGGAAGATATTATATCATATGGAAAACCAAAGTCTGTATCAGCAGAAGCATATAGAGCTTTAAGAACCAATTTAGAGTTCTCTATGTCTGGTGAAGGTGCTAAAACAATATTAATTACAAGTTCTCATGTTAGTGAAGGAAAAAGTTCAGTCGCTTCTAACCTTGCTGCTGTTTTTGCTATGCAAAATAAGAAAACTGTTCTTGTAGATTGCGATATGAGAAGAGGTATTCAATACAAGAAATTCGATATTCAGAACAACAATGGACTTTCTAATTATTTAGCAAATATCAACGTGAAAGAAAAAGAATTTATTAAAATTACAGAAATTCCAAATTTATATATTATTACAAGCGGACCTGTTCCTCCAAACCCTGCAGAATTACTTTCATCAAGTAGAATGAAGGAAATGTTAGATGGCTTGAAAGAAGAATATGATGTAGTTGTTTTAGATGGAGCACCAGTTCTTCCTGTTACAGATAGTGTTATTTTATCTTCTATTGTAGATAGAACAGTCATTGTAGTTAGTAGTGGTGAAACACATAATGAAGAATTAAAATCAGTTAAAACAGCTTTAGATAATGCTGGAGCTAATATTGCTGGAGTTGTTTTAAACAAGGCTGAAATTAGAGGTAAAGGCTATAGTAAATATGGTAAATATGGCAAAGGATATTATGGCTCATATTATGGAGAAGAAAAAAATAACAAAAAGAAATCTTAGGAGGAAATCATGATTGACATACACAACCACATTATCTATGATGTAGATGATGGTTCAAAAAGTATTGAGCAATCGATTAGAATGATTAAAGCTGCTAAAGAAGTTGGATTTGATGAAATTTGTTTTAGTCCACATTATATGGAAGATGGGTATAAAACAAAAAGAGATATTTTAGCTCAAAAAGTAGAATTAATAAAAGAAGCTTTAAAAAAAGAAAATATTGATGTGAAGTTAAATTTAGGAGAAGAGATTTTTATTTTCCCAGAATTACCAGATAACTTGGAGAAGATTGTTCCTTTAAATGATACTAGATATATCTTAATGGAACTTCCTTTAGTAGAGGAAGTTAGCTATGTTGAAGATGTTATTTATCGACTACTATCTTATGGTAAGATACCAATTATTGCACATCCAGAAAGATATTTGGTATCTAGCAAAGATTTTTCATATGTGGAAAATTTATTACAAAAAGGTGCACTATTACAAATTAATATTAATTCTTTGATTGGTTATTATGGAAAAGAAGCAAAAGAGATTGCAACCAAACTTTTAAAGAAAAATATGGTACAATTTATTGGCTCTGATGCACATTCTTCTGCTGGCTATAACGCGATACCTCAAAGCATGAGTGCCTTAAAGAAAATTATAAGTGAGGATAAAATTAAAGAATTAACGGAAATAAATCCACGAAAAGTATTGAACAACGAGGAAATTGAATTTGATAAAAATGATTTTGAAAATGCGGAAAATCGTCCGAAAAAGTGGTCTTTATCTGCAATCTTGAGAGGGGTGGTATAGAAGAAAATGACTAAAAGAATTCTATTAATTTTAATGACACTCTTTATCTTATTTTCAAGTAGTACAGTAATGGCTGCTACGAAAGAAGATGTTATTGCAGCTTTAAATGCAACATATACTGTTGGAGACGATACTTATCGATTGCCCCAAAGTGCAATTAATAAAGGAGTCAATTTCTTAAATAAAAAAAAGTTGACTTCTGAGCAATATGACAAGATTTTAGGTTTAATAGGAAGTGCAGTGTCTTTAGCAAGACAGGCTGGAACTACAGATATTACTAAAGTTAGTAAAGAAGATTTAAGAAAAGGTTTAGGAATAATTGCAGAGGCTTCTTCGGTTGCAAATGTAAGTTTATCTGAAGTAACTAGCTCATTGTACAAAAATGCTGGCAAGGACACTTCATCAAATACGAAAGCTAATCCGGGAGCTACTACATCTAATGAAAAAAATTCAAATAATAACGTCTCAAATGAAAATAAAGCGGAAATAAACTTGAGTGGAGAAGAAACAAGCTTTGGTGAAACTCATAGTGGTGAAGTTTCTAGTAGAGAGCTGCAAAGCGGAGAACTTTCAATTTCAGGTGAAGTTCTAACAGAAAATAATTTGGATGTTTTCAATAATCTTGAGAATGAATCAGATGGAGAAGTTGAAAAAATAATAAATAGAAATATTATAATAGCAATTATTGTAGTTATTTTAGTTTTATTTATATTATTTTTTATAATTTACTTGCTATTTAAATCAAAATGGAATAGAATAGCTAAGTACATACTGATAATAATCTTTGTAATATTATTTCTTGTTACTCTTTTTGCCTTATGTGTAGCGATAGCCTATCTAGAAGAAATAAGAATGATTTACAAGCTTTATTACATTTTTAAATAGGAGGAGAAAAAAATGAAAAAAACATTATTTAGTGTACTAGTATTAGTCCTAGTTACTGTTTTATCAATTTCAGTATTCGCTGCTACATACACTGATATTGATGGTCACTGGGCTGAAGAGTCTATCGAAAGATGGACAGACGAGAAGGTTTTAAATGGTTACTCAGATGGAACATTTAAACCAAACAATCTATTAACAAGAGCAGAGTATGTTGCAATTATTTCAAGAATGTTTGAGCCAAAGAATACTGCTGATTTAAGCAAATTCAAGGATTTAGACAAAGATGCTTGGTATTATGATTCTTTTGCAAAAGTATTCACATTGAATGCTATTCAAGGAACAAGTTCAACAACAATGAATCCAAATGCAAACATTACAAGACAAGAAGCTATTGTAATTTTAAATAGAATCTTAGATCTTAAAGTTTCTGGAGATACTAAATTAACCATATATAAAGATTCTAGTGAAATTGCTAATTGGGCACAAAAAGCTATTTTAGCTTTCACATCAAACGGATATGTAAATGGTTATGAAGATGAGACTGTTAGACCAACAAGAAATATTTCAAGAGCTGAATGCGCTAAAATATTAGATGCATGTATCGGAAGAATCATTAGAAAATCAGGTGAATATGATTTAACTGGTGTAAAAGGAAGTATCATTGTATTAGCAGAAGATGTTACTTTAAAGAATGCTGATTTAGATAAAGTTTTTGTTTCTAATGATAGTGTTAAAAAATCTTTAAAGATTGATAATAGTGCTAAAACTGATGTTGTTATCATAGATGAAACACAGAAGAGTTCAAGTGGTAGAAGTAGTGGCGGCGGAAGTAGTTCAAGTAGAACACAAACATTAAAAATTACTTTCACAACAGTAAGTGGTGATGAAAGTGGAGATATCTACAACATCACTAAAGAAGGAACAGTTAAAGATGGTGTTAAACTTACAGTTATCGTTGATGGTGAAACAATTTATAATGCAGAAGAATTTTCAGAAGCAAATTTTGCAGCATTAAAAGAAAAAGCATATAACTATGCGAAAGCTAATGCAAGAAATAGAGCTGATGACTGTGAAAAACTACTTAGAACAGCTTATAAGAAATATTATTTAACAGATAAGAAAGAAGCTTCAGTAGCATTAGTAGAAAAATTAGCAGCAGCTTCAAATATTACTAAAGCTGAAAGAAGCAAAATCAGAGAATTACGTGATCTATATGAGTCAGGTGCAAAGACAGGTAAACAAATTTACAAAGAGAACATAGCTACATATAGAGGAAGATTATTAGATGCTTATACTGCTTTAACATATGATATGGTTAAAGAAGGTTTAAATATTTTATAATCGTATAACCGTGAGTAGTGGGCTTCCCAAAAGGGAAGCTCTTTTTTTTGGTAATTTTTGTAAAACGTTGAATTCAATTGACTTTTTTTTATTGGTTATATATACTATATGTGTTATTTTTAGGCAAGTTATTTTTATATTATAGGAGGAAGAAACGTGAAAAAGAGTTTATTTATTTGTACAATCATTACAATTATTTGTTGTATGTCAGTGAGTGTCTATGCAGCCAATTTTAATGATGTAAGTGGTCATTGGGCAGAAAGTTTTATTAATAGATGGTCAGAAGAAAAGGTTATTAATGGATATGAAGATGCTACTTTTAAACCTAATAATAACATAACAAGAGCAGAATTTATTGCAATGATTATGAGAATATTTGAACCGACTAATAAAGCAGAAATAAGTAAATATACTGATGTAAACAATTCTTCATGGTATTATGATGCATTAGCAAAAGGATATGCTATGGGTGCAATTCAAGGATATGAAGATAATACAATGAAACCAGAATCAAATATTACAAGACAAGAGGCTATGGTTATTTTAAATAGAATACTAAGTTTAACTTCAAGTGGAAATAGCGATGAGTTTATTGATGCAAATGAGATTGCGACATGGGCTAAAGATGCTATTACAGCTTTTAGTGAAAATAAATATATTAATGGATATGAAGATGGTTCCATTCATCCTACTGCATATATTACGAGAGCAGAGATAACGAAAATATTAGATAAATCTATTAGTAAAATCATCACACAATCAGGTGAAGTTGATTTATCTGGAATGAATGGTAGCATTGTTATTAAATCTGAAAATGTTATATTAAAAAACGAGGAAGGTATTCAAAAAGTTTTTGCTTTAGACGATCAAGTAAAAAACTCTTTAGGAACTTCAAAAGCGGTAACAGTAATTAATACAACTTCTAATGTTGAAAATGTTATAGACACTAATAAAGAAAATGTTTCAGATAAAAGTTCTGGTGGAAACGGTACTGCACAAAATGGTTCTGCTACAGCAGATAAAACATTTAAAATCATTTTAAAAACAAGTGGCAATAAGTATGAAGTAGAAAAAGTTGGAGAACTTGTAGATGGCTCTAAAGTGACACTTGTGGTAGACGGAAAAACAATTTTTAGTGATAAAACTTTTTCAAAAGATAATTTCTTTCAATTTAAATTAGATATGGCAAGTGCATTGAAAAATGCAGCAAAAAATAAATCAATTAATATAGATAGATTTGTTAGTACTCTTAAGGATGTAAAAGAGGATTTACCAATTGATTTAGAAACAAATATACTTGACTTCTTATCTGATGATGAAAAAGCTTTTGTTGAGGAACTTTTAGGAGAAAGTGGTAAATCGTTTAAAGATTTATATAAAGGATTATCAGATGAAGAAATAATGAATATTGGAACAATGATTTTTGATATGGATTATGATACAGCTAAAAATCTTTTAGAAAAGATGTAATAATACTGTAACATAAACTTAATAATTATGTAATTGTAAAAAAAAACTGTAAATTGTATAATAAAAATAGTTAATTACTAATGAAAAAAGGAGGTTGCCTAGTGTAATCTAGGCTATGAGTGATTATGGATACAAATACAGTTGATAATAATGCAATTGAATTACAAAGACAAGTGCAGAAGCTTGAAAAACTTGAAAAGATGATTAATCCCAATAGTAAAAAGTCACTGATTCTTTGGGAAGAAGATGATAGTTTCAAAGCACTTATAGCAAGTATAGTAAAATATTCACTAGAATGTGATACACAAGAAGCATTTCCAGTTGAATTATTAGATAAATTAAATGCACTTAAAGAAGATGTTAAAACACAAATTACTGATAGTAAAGCAAAAGTTGCTTCTTTAAATATTCAAGCTACTAAGAACTTAGAACTAAGTAGATTACTTTCTACCATATATATATCGGCTATGGCTGCTAATCCTTTGGATGAATATGAAGAAGTACTTTCTACTGGTGAATTGGCATCCGTGAAGGAATGTTTGCAAACGATAGCTACTTGTGTTCCTGATTCAGAAGAATATACAAAGGCTGAAAAAACAGTAAAATCAAAGATTAGTAATTTAGAAAATAGTGTTCATATAACAATAGACTTAGAAAGAACAACGAGTAAAGCAGGTGCATTAGAATATATTGGAAAAGAAATTGCTCCTGCAATTGAGAGATTGCAAACTGCATATGATGCTAAATATGCTGTAGCAGGTGATGAGGCAGAAGATATTGAGATGTCGCTTGCTCTTAGAAAAACACTTAAAGAGAAAGTTTACGATGCAGTTATTAAACCTTTCGCTAATTTATTTAAATGGAAAAAGAAAGCAAAAAATTAGTGAATGAGCAATGAGATGCAGAAAGTATGAAGTAGAATGTTATCTCATGAAGGATTGAATATAAACGAGGATTGAAAAAGATTATCACAGTAGTGGTAATCTTTTTTGTATCATAGATTGATTTTTATGGAGTACGCTGTCCGCTGTATACTGATACTGTAGCGAGTAAAGTTCTAACAGTATCATGCATACTCCTCTACGAAAAACGTTGCAAATAATGTAGCGGCGCACATACATGAGGGTGTTCATGCATCGGCATGTTATGCTTTAGCTGTTCGAACGAAGTGAGTTACAGATAAAGTATGCACAAGCACAGCCTCAGTATACAAAGTAGTGTGCGCCATAATAAAAGTAGTGTGAACCATAATAATTTATAAGAAAATCTTTCTAACATTTCAAATAATTGTTAACATAAAAATAAAGCAAAGGTGTTGTCGGTTTCTATTTTCGGTGTTAAGATAAAATTATAGTGATTTACATAAGCACTAAATATTATTATTGGAGGAGGATTATCTTGAAGAGAAAAAACTTTTCGGAAAGAATCTTAGCATTTGGTGTTGCTATGACGATGCTTTTAGGAATGTCAATTCCAGTATTTGCTGATGAAGTAGATTCATTAAATAGTAAAATTGCAAATGCGGAAGAAGGCGCAACAATTACGCTTGACAAAGATTACACAGAAGATGTTGTCATTCCAAGTGGAAAAAATGTTACACTTGATTTAGCAACATATACTTTAAAAGGTACGGATGCTGCAGGCTCGACTACAATTAAAGTTGAAAAGGATGCAACATTAACACTTAAAGGAGAAGGTAAAGTAATTAATAATTCAACAGGTAACGGTGCAGCATGTATTTTTAACAATGGTACAGTAATCATTGAAAGTGGTACAATCAAAAAAGAAACAGGAAATAAGAGCTACTATAATATTGCTAATCATGGCAAAATGACAATCAATGGTGGAACAATTTTAAACGATACACCATATGAAGAAGGAAAGAGTCATGCAAGTTTAGTCGAAAATGGATATTACGATTATACAAGTACAAATCCAATTCTTGGTTATGTTGAGGGAGAAAATGATGCTCATCCTTCACTTGAAATCAACGGTGGTACGTTTGATGGTGGTTTAAACACAATTAAAAATGATGATGGAGCAATACTTGTCATCAATGATGCTACTGTAAAAAACCAAATTCAAGTTGCAGTATTTAATGTAAGTGAAGCAACAATTCATGGTGGTACATATGAAGTACCTGCTGGAAAGGATAAAACAACAGTATTTAATAGAAGATACAATGATAATGTTAATAAAGGTAAATTAAAAGTTACTGGTGGCGAATTTAATGCTGACTATTTCATTGAAGTAATTAATAATGCAACGGAAGAGCAAATGGGTGAAATCGAAATTACTGGTGGTACATTCAACACGGAAAAAGGTTTAGTGAATACTGATGGAAGAGTAGATATTTCAACAATCAAAATTTCAGGAGGTGTTTTTGCACAAGAACCAAGTGAAGAGAAAATGGCTAGTGATGTAGAAAAAATTGAAAAGGCAGATGGTCAATGGGTTGTTGGAAAGAAAGTTACTTTAACATTAAAATATGAAAATGAATCAGGAGATGTAGTTGAAAATTACTTATCTGGTGATGAAGTAACACTTCCAAGTGCAGAAAAGGAAGGATTTGAATTCAAAGGTTGGATGAAAGACGAAGAAACAACATATGAATCTGGAGAAAAAATTAAAATTGAAGAGGATATGACATTAACAGCAAAATGGGAAAAAAAGAAAGAAGAAGTGATCGAAAGCGGAGATACTAGCGGAGATGTAAGTGGTGAAAAAGAAAATGAGCCAAGTGGAGATGTAAGTGGCGAAAAAGAAAATGAAGCAAGTGGAGAAAAAATAGATGAAACATCAGGAAATAACAGCGGAGAAAAGAAAGATGATTCATCAAGTGGATCACATAGTAGTGGTGGTAAGAAAGATGATACATCAGACGAAAAGAAAGAGGAAGAAACCAAAGAAACAGTAGAATATGATGATGTAAAATCAGGAGACTGGTTTAAAACATATGTAGATAAAGCTACTGAAATGAAATTGGTTAATGGGGTTGGTAATAAAAAATTTGCTCCAAATGACAATATAACAAGAGGTATGTTAATTGAAATTTTATATCGATACTCTAAAGCAGAAGAAAAATCAGTACCAACATTTGATGATGTTTCGAAAGACGCATACTATGCAACAGCAATCGCTTGGGCAGCAAACAATAAAATTATTAATGGAGTTGGAAATAATAAATTTGAACCAGATAGAAATATTACAAGAGAAGAGTTATCAACAATTCTTTATCGCTATGTAAAACTTCAAAACAAAGATTTAAAAGTTGATGAGAAAGCATCTATTGAATATGTTGATAAAAATGAAATATCTGAATTTGCAATAGAAGCAATCGTTTGGTGTACAGATAACAAAATTATTGAAGGAAGAGGAAATAAAGAAATGGCACCAAAAGCAAATACAACAAGAGCCGAGGCAACAACAATGATGGTGAGACTAGCAGAAATGTTGATGAAAAAATAAGTTGTGTTTTGTGGACAACTATAAAAGTCATAAAAAACATCTTTAAGTAAGCAACTTAAAGATTTATCACATATTTTTTATATATCATACATGCATAGAAATTTCAATAAGAAATGAAATTCTAATTAAAAAATTTTTATGAATTAAATCATGAATGATTGAAGCCAATTTTATCACAATAAAAAGTGATGAAATTGGCTTAATTTATGTGTTTATTAACATCAAAGTACTATGAAAAAAACATCTTTAAGTTGCTTACTTAAAGATGAAAAAGTAACATAATTTTTTGTAAAATATTTGTAGCGGAGCATGTATGATACTGTTAGAACTTTGCTTGATGCAGTATCAGTATACAGCGGATAGTATGTTCCATTACAAAGAGGAGGAAACAAATGAAAAATACAAGAGGCTCATTAACAATGACAGCTTTTTTTACCATGTTAATATTTTCTTTGTATGGTATTCTGCTTTATGCAAGAAGTGCAAGTGCCTACAATAGACAAACAAAATCAATTGAAAAAATACAACAAGTATATGCACAGGATGTGCCAAATGCCGTGCAAATAGCACAGTCATTAGGAGCAACATCTACTTATGTAGGAGAGTACTATGCAATAACAATTGACTTGGATAATGGTAGTGAAGTAACAAGTTTAAGCTTAATGCCAGGAGAATTAGTATCAAAACCAGCAACACCAGTAAAAGCAGGATATGGATTTGAAGGATGGTATTATATCAATTCAGATGGAGTGGAAGAA
>JAFUGH010000035.1 GCA_017469465.1 Clostridia bacterium
AACAATAATTATGAGTTATCCTGCTGAAGTATTAAATGAGTTATCTCCAAAAGCTAGAGAAATGCTTAATATACCAAAAGACCATTATACAAAGTTAATAGTTGGATTTGGTTATCCAGAGATAATATATGCTAGAGGAGTCCAAAAAACAAGAAAACAAAAAATACATAGATATACAGATAAAAATTATGGACAATTAAGAATAGACTAAATGAAACTTGTGCGTCTTATTTTGATATTGCGTACAAGTTAGTAGGAGAAAAGTGTTCTTTTTTTGGATAGTTGTTTACCAAAACACTTGGGAAGCGTTGACGTTGACATAATTTTATGCTATAATATTAATATACGTTAAAAGGCAAAGTAATCGAAAGGTTATGACGCAAAGCCAAAGGTCTAAGAGTTTATTAAACTTATGATGGCTTGGTTGCACACTGATAAAGGGAGTGTGGTTTTAATGGAAAAGAAAAAATTTATAATTGGCAAGATAATCTTAATTATTCTGGCAATTATTATATTAGGAATCTTAATTCATACAACCAGAAACTACATTATCATTTCAAAGCTTCAAGATACATTTAAACAATATGCAAATGTTGATAATTACCACATAAAAATTGCGTATGACAATGAACAAGTTGGTCATGTAGAAACAAATTATTATCGTAAAGATAATAAAAAAGCATATTTTATTGAAAATACTAATTTAAGTGGTGATATTACAAAAATGTTAACATTCGACAATGGTAAAAGAGTTGATTTCTTTTCTGATTCTATTGAGGGTAAGAATGCTTATTTAGGCAAAGGAGCTTCTCCTGATTTTGCAATTGATAATGGAATTATGGTAGATAGCTTTATTCAAAAATTATTCTGTTGCTTTGTGGCTAGAATTAGAAGTATGGAGTATAATGGCAAAGACTGTTATGAAATAAAGAACTTTTTAACAGCAAATTATTTGTATGATGAGAATGAAGTATCTATGTCTATTATTGATAAAGAAACAGCATTGGAGATAGCTAGGAAATGGGATGGTACTAGATTACAACTAGAAGAAAGGCTTACTGAAATAAATACTGTTGATGATTCAGTATTTATAGAGCCAAACATTGCTGAATATGATATTAAAGAAAATAACACTTAAAATCAAATAAGCTGGGTATTTAATACTACTCGGCTTATTTTTATTTATATTGATTATTAATTATGATATAATCATATTAGAAAAGTGGTGATGCTGATGGATAATAGAGAGAATAAGGATATAACAGAACAGTATAACGATTTAAAGGCATATAATAAAATGATACGAGATGAGGAACGAAATCAAAGAATGCGTGTTAGGAACAAGCAACTATTAATAAAAAGAGGAATCATTTTATTAATAATTGCAGTAATTTTTGCTTTAGTTATCTACCCTATTTTTAAAATGATGCACGACTTTAGATTAGAAAACTTAACTTTCAATGTACAGGATAAAGTTGATTTCCATTTTAAAGGCTCATTTAAACTTGTTTCACCTGAAATTGATATAAATCAAGATGTTATGCCAAATGGATACTATGTATTTGAAGATAAAAATGGAATCGTTTTTAATGTTCATAAAAAAGAGAGATTCATTACAACAGATTATGATGATTACCTATATCAAATGTATTTGATGGATTATATTAAGGAAAAACAACCTAATAATATTACATATGAAACTGAAACATATGATGTGGACGGAAGAAACTTTTTTAGATTTAAATATGGAATAAGATTAGACAGTTATGCAAATATTGATTCTGAAATAGAAACAAAGGTAATAGAATTAATTAAATATATGGATAAAAGGTCTAAAAAAGATTTTGATTTTGAAGCCATTAATTATATTACTAATGTATATTTGAATGATTTTTCAGTACCAATTTATTATCACGAATATAATCTTTTAGGAAGTGAATGTGTAAAGAATAAAATTAAGGTAGGATATTTAGATTATTTAATGGACAAGCATTTGACAGATGATGATGTTACACAAGATGATATAGATAAATATTATCGACCAGAAGATTTGGTACTAATTATTAATGATAAGAAAATAACTCATAATAGTATAAACACTTCATACGATGAAATGGTACACTTCCTATATGATAAAATGGATTATAGTATTAATCTTTATACAGTTGTTAAAGAAATGGAATCAATGCCATTCACAATAGAATGGACAACAAGTAAATTGACTGGAAGTTTAGTAAGCTTTGTTTATAATGGAAAAACATATTATTTAGATGGGGATTTATATATGACACAAAAAGGAAATCGTGTTTCATATACTTGGACAATAAAAATGTTAGAAGATTTCTTTGGTGCAAGGGCAGTATATGATTACGACAATAAACAGGTTAATATTATTGTTCCAGTTGATAAATAATTAAAACAATTTGAAAGATGAGTAACAACTCGTTGTGATGTGCGTAATATTTTTGATATTAAGAACAAGTTATATTGTTAATTAAATATACAATTTTTGAAGAAGTTGATATTCAAATGTATCAGCTTCTTTTTTATGCCTGAAAGGAGGAAAAGTGTATGGAAATTCAAGATTTTGGAGAAAAAATAGGTGGTGCTAAGAAAGATTTGTGGAGAGAAAGAAATCTTTTAATAGATGACTTGACTGACATGAATGATGCTGAAAAGCAAAAGTTTATTACGAAAGACAATGTATGGAAAAAACCAAACTATCAAGAATTAGTTGATAGTGGAATACCTAAACGTGTAGTATATTTTATGAAATTAATAAGAGATAATTTACCAACAAAACCTGTTATTGAATATTTCTATAGTAGAAGTCCTGAAAATGTAAAAGAAAAGCAGGAAGGATATATTGAGTTTATGAGTAAAATAAGAGATTTTACGTTAGGATTAAAAACAGAAAATGATGTATTGGATTTTTATGACAATTTCTTATCTCATTATCTGACTCGTTTAAATTCGTTTGCAGTATCACATAAACCAGAAGCACATGATTGTATTAACAACAAATTGCTTTCTGTTTCAAAAGTAAAAGACCTTCGTCAGATAGACAATGATATTAAGAAAAAGCAGTTTTTATTTACAGAGCAAGGAAAAATTTTATCTGAATTTGAATTTATTACTTTTGATAATAAAAATGTTTATTTTGATAAAGAGTCAGTCGGTAATAAAAATGTCTTAGTTCAAAATATTGGATGGGGTAAAAGATTCTTTTATCCACAAGGTGAATTTGAAGATCCAGAAAAGTGGAATGAAAATACTGTCTTTATATGTAAGGATAGGAAGATAATAAAAAATAACATTTCAAATTTGGAAGGAGCAAAACAATATATTCTAGAAAACTTTTCTGTGAAACAAGTAGAAAAGAAAAATACTAGAAAGAAAATGTTTAAACCAATACAACTAGAGCATATTATAAGAAATGGCGAAGATTATAGAGAAAATGCAAATATTACTGGTGATGATATGATTCAAAAATTTAATTTTAAAGGTGGAGAGTTTGGAAATTGGCTCAATGAAAATGACCGACAAGAATCTCTGAATTATGGATATGATGCCTTGCTTGATTTAAGTAAGGCATTAAATATTGCTCCATCAGATATATCTTTAGGAAATCGTTTATCTATTGCTTTTGGCTCTCGTGGTAGCGGCAATGCAATGGCACATTATGAACCACTTAGAGAAGTAATCAATTTAACTAAAATGAAGGGGGCAGGAAGTTTAGCACATGAATGGGGACACGCATTTGACGATATTATTGGTAAACAAGCAGGCTATAAAGGATTTATGACAGAAAATTCTGCCAATAGGGTAATTACTGATTTGTTAGAAACAATGAAATACAAAACAATATGCAATGACGAATCTAGCAAAATGCAGATTGAAAAATACGAGAAAACAAAAAGCAAATTAAGAAGTATTGTTAATAGCTTATTTCCAAATGAGTACTTAAATGAAGATATATCAAAGCAAAAAGACTTATTAATTGAACAATTAATAGAAAAATCAAATATTATTGGAGAAAATCCATTTTATTATTACTCGCATTTTTCAGAGATTAAAGAACTTTCCAAGTTGTCTGATTTAAGAAAAAATACTGTCGGTAGGGATATACCTAAAAATGAAAAAAGATATATTGCTCAATTACAAGATGCGATATTTAGTGCGAAAAATAAAATTGGAAAGCCTGAAAGAGTTGAAACAGAGTTTTATAAAAATTCAAAATTATTTGATAATTCATATTCGAAAGATTCTCACGGTTATTGGCAAAGTAATACAGAAATGTTTGCAAGAGCATTTGCCTGTTATGTGCATGACAAGTTAGAAAATAGAAGTGATTATTTGTGTGGTCATTCTGAAAATGCTATTGGTGTTATTTATGATGAGAGTAATGAATCAAAATTAATTGCTGCTTTTCCAAAAGGAGATGAAAGAAAAGCAATTAATCAAAAAATAGATGCACTAATTGAATTTGCAAAAGAAAGGTCTTTATTACACGACTTTGAACTACAAGAACAGGAGGAAACGATTGAAATGGGTTAATGATGATTTTAAACACGATGGGAGGGATTTGAATGAATATTAGTACAGGTGTTTTAGAAAAGCCAAAAAGAAATGTAGAAGAAGAAATTTGTATTACGAGTCCAGAGGATATATTACAAATAAAAGATGTTCAGGCAATTAGAAATGCCATTCGAGAGCATCTTTTGTTTATTGGCTTAGACTCGCATAATAATGTAAGAAATGTAAGTTTATTAAATATTGGTAGTGTAGATAACGTAACAATAGATACAAAAGAAATTGTAAGAAGTGCTTTGCTTTCTGCAAGTGAAAAAGTCATTCTTGTACACAATCATCCTTCAAATAGTATTGAACCAAGTGAAGCAGATAAGCATATAACTGCGGTAAGCATGGAATTGTTAAAAGCATTTAATATACAATTACTAGATCATATTATTGTGACGGAAAATGAATTTTATAGTATGAAAAGAATGAAAGAATTTGGTAAAGAAAAGAATAATGAATCTCTTAAGTTTATGACAAAAGGATTTTTAACAGAAGAAAATGCAAGATTAAAAAATGAAATATCTGAATTGAAAGAAAAATTAAAAGAGAAAGAAATTGGAAATGAAGAATTAGATGATGAACTTGAAATGTGAGGTGATGACTTATGGATGAAATAAAATTGAAACTAAAAAGTCTTTTCGAACTTATTGATAATGAAAATAACTTAACATTGAATAAAATAATTAATGAATTTGAAAATATTTTTAAAAATGAATACACTAAGGTCGAAAATTGCATCAATCAAGCATATTATTATAATAGAACTATTGGTTATTATATCAATAATAGTAACGGAATTTATTTTATGGTATCAATAGGTCCTGGAGAAAGGTTAAGACCTGAAATTGGTGATGATGATATAGTGAATATTTATACTGGCTCTCAATTCTCCAGAAATAAAGAAATTAAAGATGGAATAGATATTATTTGCCATAATAATTATACAAATAATAAATTAAGTGACAGACTAAATGATTTTTTTGATTTAGATCTTTCTTGGGATAATATATTAAACAATAAAAATAATTACATTTTTAATACATTATCTAATGAACTTAAAAATAATGACAATATTGTTGAAGAAAGATTCAAGAATATGAAAAATGAAGCTGTATGTCAAAATAGAAATGAAAAGTCCTATGAAGAAATATCTCCTTATGGTGGTTATGACGTGACGGTTCATGAAATACCAGAATTGTTATTGAAAAGTATTTCTGAATTTAAATCAGATGATTACTTTTATACTAGAGCTATATCTTTATTTGAAAAAGAGTATGGTGATTATTTAAATAAAAATATTGAAGTAAACGAGCAAGAAGATTTGGAATTATAGAGGTATGAAGTTTTAACTTTGTATCTCTTATTTTTTATGGAAGGAGAAAAATGATGAATGTAAAGTTAATAACTAAAATAGAAATAGATAATCAAGATGAAATATATAATATACTTAGACGATATTTTCCTGAGATGAGTGTTAAAATAGAATTAAGACCAAAAAAGCCTAAAACTAAAAAGAAAAATTTAAAAACATATTATGATGAAGATATAAAATTTAAAAGCCGTTTAAGATATGAAAGAGAACCAGAATTTGAAAAGAGAAAATATAGTAAAAGTGAAATAGACTATAAGTATGAGCAAATGAATCAAGAAGAAGAAATCCAGAAAATTGTGAATTATTATACTGGAGTTAGAAATAGTATGATGGATTATTGATTATTTTGAGTAGTAGTTCAAGAATAGTTAGCTGTAGTAAAAATATTGCAAGATTGTGAAAATTTTAGTTTTTAAAAAGAAAAAACGATTATACATAACTAATTTACGAAAAATAGAATTAGCATAGAAATTGAAATTCTTTTTACTTTTTTATTCAAAAAAAAGCAAATTTATTATATAACACGCATAGTTTCATTAAGTATGAGTCTGTAGAAAAAACTGTGTAAACTAGTAAAAATAAAATCCTTTCTATGTTAGAATAAAAATATAACATAGGAGGGATTTTTTATGGGAGACAGACACGCGCCAAGAAAAAACAGAATACCACCAGAAAGAAAAGAATTAATCAAACAGTTCATAGCACAAAACGAAATTCATTCAGCAAAGGATATTGAAGATGCTTTAAAAAATATGTTCAAGGATACTTTGCAAGAAATGCTAGAGGCAGAACTAGACACAAACTTAGGATATGAAAAATATGAATACACAGATGAGGAAAAAGACAATTACAGAAATGGATATTCAAAGAAAACAGTCCACTCCTCTGCTGGAGATTTTGAGCTACAAGTACCAAGAGATCGTAATGGCGAATTTGAACCTGCGATTGTAGAAAAAGGTGAAAAAGATATTTCTGGTATCGAAGAAAAAATCATTAGAATGTATGCTAGAGGTACCTCAAATCGAGAAATATATAAGCAAATGGAAGAACTTTATGGAGTTAAAATTTCACCAGATATGGTAACAGCAATAACGGACAAGGTAATACCTCAAATCAATGAGTGGAAAAACAGACCTTTAGATGACGTGTATCCTGTAGTGTTTGTAGATGCCACGTATTTCTATGTAAAGGATAATGGAGTATCAGGAAAGAAAGCTGTCTACATCATTTTAGGTATCAATGAAGATGGATATAAAGATGTTTTAGGTTTTTACATAGGTGAAGCTGAAAGTGCAAAATACTGGCTTAATATTTTGAACGAGCTTAAAAACAGAGGTGTAAAGGATATTCTAATCATGTGTGCAGATGGCTTAAAGGGTTTGCCAGAAGCAATTAGCAGTGCATTTCCCAAAACAGAATTTCAGAGATGTATTGTACATATGATTCGCAATACAATGTCGTATGTTTCATACAAGGACAGAAAAGAACTAGCAGCAGATTTGAAAACAATTTACGGTGCAGGTACAGAGGAAGAAGCATATAACAATTTGCAAGAGTTAAAAGAAAAATGGCTACCAAGACACGTAAGTCTTCAGAACTGGGAGAATAATTGGAATGAGGTATCTACATTCTTCAAGTATAGCCCTGCCATCAGAAAACTAATTTACACAACAAATGCTATTGAAAGCTTAAATAATAGCTACAAACGAATTAACAAAGGAAGACGAGTTTATCCTACTGTTCAATCTCTTGAAAAATGTATGTATTTAGCTACCACCATGATTACTGAGAAATGGACTCAGCCATACCACAACTGGGGAGCCATAATTAGCGAATTTAGGATATTTTTTGAGGATAGAATATAAAATTTGATTGTTTTTAAATTTTAGGCTAAAATTAAGGATTGTAGCCCTAAAAACTACAACCCTTAATTTGGTATACCTATTGACAAAATTAATGACTAAAAATATACTCAAGTTAGAAAATTGATTTTGTCATTTTGGTTTTGATTCTTAAACATAGAAAGGTAGGTGCTAGTTTACACAAACTTTTCTACGTACTCCATTCCTTATTTGTCTTGTTCATCTACCCATTTGGCAAATTCTTCATTAGTAATTTTCCCAGAGCAAACATCCTTATACATTTGCTTTCCTATCTTTCTATATTGCTCTAAATCTTTCTGATATATATTTATTTTAGGATTTCTAGTAGCTCTAAGCTTTTTTCTACTACCAATCTTTCTATATTTTTCATAAGTTGTATCATTTTCTAATTTTCTTTTTTGATATTCTTTATTACCAATATCTTTGCAAGTTAGTTTGTTTTCTATGATTCTATCACAATAAGTAACTGTTTCTTTATGTGTGATAAAGTATCTTCCACAATTTCCACAAATTTTAATATTCATTTTATTTACTGCGACTACATTAAATAATGTAATATAAAAACTTGTAAATAAATTGGTGGTTTCAAATTGTTGTAAGCTATTAAGCTTTCTTCCTGTAGGATCTATTTTTTCAATAGCAGAAATTAAAGTAAATATATCTTCAAGTCTTATTTCTTCTTTTCTCATAGGAAAATCATTATATTGATAATCTAGTAAATCTGTTGAATGAAAATCTTGTTTAAATCCAGCAAAAGTGTCTTGATATAATTGATTATATAAAAAGAATATTTGCTTATGAGTTAAATATTTCATATCAAAAGGATTATCAATTTTATATACAAAATTAATACATTTTTTAAAGAGGCTCTGATAATATATTAAATTTCCTTTTTCTTTATCATAGTATTTTTTTGCGATTTCAACAACTTCACTTACAGGATATAAAGTGTCTAATTCAATATGTTTTATATCATTATTATCTAATTTATCTATAAAATAATCAAAGAAATTTATAAAAAATAACAAGTAATCGTTAAATACATCAAAATCATAACTAATGAAATCTAATAGCGCTAGATCATTATGTTCAACAGCGGTCATAGGCTCAAATACGATATAGCCTTTTAAGGTTTCTACATTATCTTTAAAAGTTAATGGAATAGCTTCAACAGTTTTATCTATTTCTGTAATTGCTTTTAATTCATTAAGTATTTTCTCTCGTTCTGATTCAGAAGCTGCATTTTCAAGATTTAAAACTAATTGCCCAAACCTCTCATCAGGAGGTATAGTCCTTAAATTTACTAAGTATTTATTATTATTTTTACTAATAGGCTTACTCAAATATGCTCCAGAAGTATGGATAAATATTTGAGAAAAGTATGACGAATCAAATGATATACCTATTTTATTTTTTCTTTCCATATCAAATCCCCCTTGTTAACAAATCACAAAAAAACCAAAAGTTTCGTTTTGATAACAGAATTCACTAAATCTAGTAGGATTTTATCATAATTCGCGGTATAATTCAATTGGTTAACAGGAAAAACTTTAAAAAACTTGTTAACAATGGCTAGCCAATAAAATACTTAAAAGAAAGGAGGCATTTATATGGAACTACAAAAAGTACAAAGGACAACACTAACAATGAAAGAAGCAGCAGAGTATTTAGGAATATCTTACTGGTTAATAAATCAATTAGTAAGAAGAAAAGAAATACCTTGCTCTAAAGTTGGTGGAAAATTCCTATTTAGAGTTCAAGCACTAGAGGAATACTTAAGCACAAAAGAAAAAGAGTCAGTAAACTTCTAATTTAAATGGAAGAGGAGGGAAAGGCTATGTACGGAGTACAGTGGTTTAAAGTTGATAGAAACATTTTTAATAACAGGAAAATCCAATTGATTCTTAAACATAAAGATGGAGATTTATACTTTAGAGTGTGGATCCAATTGTTATCAATAGCAGTTGAATGTGGCAACGATGGTAGATTAGAAATAGGACAAAAGCCGATTACCTTCCAAGATTGTGCGAAGATTATGGGAAAAACTTCGGACAAGATAAGAAGAATATTGGAAGAATTTCTGGAGTTAGGAATGCTACAAAAAGAAGGTGAAACATTCTTAATTAAAAATTGGGATAAGTACCAAAGTATTGATAAATATGAAAATTATCAAGAAAACAACAGACAAAGACAAAGAAAATATCGTGAAAAATTAAAAGCTAATGGTGAAAAAAGTAACGTTACAATAACGTTAAATAACGCGGAAGAAGAGAAAAGAATAGAAAAGAAAACAAAAGAAGAGAAAATAATAGAAGAGATAAGAAGAGAGGAGGATGAAAATGGGTTTAGAGAATACAAATTATAATGAATTTATCCACAAGAAATTAAAGAAATGTGAATTCTGTGGTAGCGAATTAGAACCAATAGGACTTGATTATCTATATGTGAATATATCCCCTGATTGTATTCAATATCAAAGATGTAATTGTAGTAAAGCACAAGAATATTGGAGAGAAAAAGACAAGCAGCAATATGAAAAGCAAAAACGAAATAGATTCAAATCAACAATAAACAGAATTTACAAAGAAAACTATGTTGGAAGAAATATTCAAAATTTGAATTTTGAAAACTTTTATTCAGATCAAAATAATCAATATGCAGTAAAAGTTGCTAAAGATTATACAAATAAGAATAAAGCAAATATGCAAGCCAATGGACTGATAATAACGGGCGCGTCAGGAGTTGGAAAAACGCATTTAGCAGGTGCTATTGCAAATAGATTAATTGAAGACGGAAAGATAGTTTTAATGGGTAGATTAACAACATTATTAGATATGATAAAGGAAACATTTAGAGATAATACAAAGTCTGAAAATGAATTAATTGAACTATATTCCAATGTAGATATGATAATAATTGATGATTTAGGAACAGAAAGAATAAGCAGTTGGGCATTAGAAAAACTATATACAATAATACAAAATAGATTTGAAAATGGATTACCAATTATTATTACGACAAGGTTCGACAAAAAGGGATTAATTTCGAGATTTAGTTATAGTAATGACCAAGATTTAATTGATGCAACAATCTCAAAATTGTATCAAAAGTGTTATGGAATAACGCTAAAAGAAATGAAAAAAGAGTTAGTATAGTCGGAAAAACTAATAACTAACTCCTATATAAGTTAATAACATTTTAATATAAAAACATATAAATGTAAAGAAAAAAATAGAAATTAAATATAAGAAAGGATGTATAAATTATGAGAAAAATTTTTGAAGGATACAAATTAATAGAAACAAAAGATATCGAAGGGAAAAGAATAAGACCAAGAAATGAGGTTTATAGAAGGGCATTTTTATTAGCAAGAAGAAGAGTGCATTTGAAAGGAATAAGAGAACCTTTTGAAGTTATAAGAAGAGGTAATAGATATATTTTAAGCTCAAATCCTATAACATTTAATGCAGTAAAAAGTTTAAATTATAGAGTAGTTCCATGTATAATTAGAAACCCAAGATATGAACTTATATTAAATAAAACATTAAGAAATTTAGACATGGATTAATAAAAAATAGTACTTGGACTTGTTAAATAAGTCCAAGTATTTTTCTTAAATTAGGTACAAAAATGTAATGAAAAGGTACGTCAAAAGGGAGAGAAAAAGTGCAAAAATAGGTACAAATAATGTAGATGTATTGTCCTAGCAAGCATTGAATTTTGCCAGCTCGAAATTCTCAAATGGGGAAATTCCCCAATCCCCTTTTTAAGAGAGGAGGTTAGAATATGGCTACAACAAAAATTTGGAAAGTTGTAAAGAGATTAGATCATGTAGTTGACTATGCAAAAGATGAAAACAAAACTAAGAATGACTATGTCGAAAATGGATTTGATCAGTATGACGATATAAGGAGAGTTTTTATGTATGCAACTAACGCAGATAAAACGGAAAAGCAATTTTATACAACAGGAATAAATTGTGATGTTGAAGAAGCAGTTGAACAAATGCAATTTGTTAAGAAAAGATATGGAAAAGAAAAAGGCATACTTGCTTTTCATGCAGAGCAATCTTTTGCTAAAGGAGAAGTTACTCCAGAGATGGCTCATGAAATTGGAGTAAGACTTGCTAATGAAATATGGGGAGATAGATTTCAAGTTATAGTAACAACACATTTGAATACAGAACATCTTCATAATCATTTTGTAATAAACTCTGTTTCTTTTAAGGATGGACTTAAATATTATAGTAATCATGTTAATACTGCAATATTAAGAAGAACATCAGACGAACTTTGCGAAGAATATGGAATAAGTGTATTAGAAGAAAAGACTTGCAAGTCAGGAATCAATTATAATAATTTTTATCAAAAGTCTTTGCAAAATTCAGACTATTATAAATTTGCAAAAGAAGATATAGATTATGCAATAAAACATTCTTATTCAAGTAAGGATTTTCACAAGATATTAAATTCAATGGGATATACTTATTATTATAGAGCGGAAAAATTATCAATAAGAAAAGAACTTCATAAAAGAAATATAAGAGTTGAGAGAGCATTTGGAGAAGAATATTCTGAAGAAAATATTAGACGAAGAATATTAGCAAATGATTTTATTCCTGAAGAAAAAATATATCCATATAGAATTAGTAAGACAAATTATTTTGGAACAAAAAGTATTTTCAAAAAGAAATATAAGCCTAAGGGAATAGTTGCATTATATTATTACTATAGATACTTATTAGGCTATCATAAGAAGAATAATACTCCACACAAGTTAACAGAAGAAATGCGAAAAGATATAGCAAAGATGGATTATTATTCAGAGTTAGCAAGATTCTTATGTAAGTATAAATTAGAATTAGCAGAAAATGTTGATGACTTAAAAGATAAGAAACTACGAGAGAAGCAAGATATATTAAATACAAGAAATAGATTATATTATAAAAGAGGAAATACAGAGAATGAGAGCGAGAAAAATCAAATTACAAGACAGATAATACAAGTTACAAAAGAACTTGATAAGGTAAAAAAAGAGATTAAAATGTGTGATGAGGTTGTAGATAATGCAGATAAAATGAAAGAGCCAATAAGACAAGTAGAGGAAAAAGAACAGGAAAAAGTACAGAAGAAAAAGGTGAGAAGGTATGATAGGTAAAACTGGTAGAGAAATCTATCAGTTTTATATTACAAAAATATTAAATTTTTATTACATTTTTGACACAAATATTCCGTTTATATCAACAAATATGATATATAAACTATAAGCTTATAGTTTATATATGAAAGGTTATACAAATGAGCAAGTTTAAAACAATTTTAAATAAAAAATTGAAACTGAATAATATTAGTAAAAATAAATTTGCAAAAATGATCGGAGTTACTTCCGTATATGTAGGTCAATTAACAAGAGGAGAAAGAAATCCGAGCAAAAAACTGCAAATAAAAATAGCAGATATCTTTTATGAAAAGGAAAAAGAAAAAAATAACTTTTTAGATAATATTGCAAAGGAAACTAATGATATTCCAGCGGATATCTACAATGGTATTTTAGATAATGAAAATGAATGGAATAAAGTAAGAGAATTTTTGAAAAAGGAGAATATAGTAAAATGAGTACAAAAATACAAGCAAAAGCAAATTTAATATGGGAAGTAGCAACAAAACTAGTAGGAGTATATAAGCCACATGAATATGGTAAGGTAATATTACCAATGACAGTATTGAAAAGATTTGATGATATATTAGAACCAACAAAAGAAGTAGTATTGAAAAAATATGAAGAAGTTAAAAATTTAGCTGTTAATGAACCTTTCTTGAAAGAAGCCTCAGGATATAGTTTTTATAATACAAGCAAATATGACTTTGAAAAACTATTATCAGATCCAGATAATATAGAAAGTAATTTTAAAAACTATTTAAGTGGTTTTTCTGATAATGTTCAAGACATTTTAAGTAATTTTAAATTTGAAAACGAAGTTAAAACAATGGCAGATAATAGATTGCTATATGTAGTCATTGAAGAATTTAATACTAAAAAAGCATATATGGGACTTGACGAAGTCAAGACTGAAGATATGGGTTACATTTTTGAAGAACTTGTTAGGAAATTTTCTGAAAGCTATGATGAAGAAGCAGGAGCTCATTTTACTGCAAGAGATATTATATATTTAATGACAGATTTATTGGTTGCAGAAGAAAGAGATATTTTAATAAATGATGATAAAGTAAAAACAATATACGACATGGCAATGGGAACGTCACAAATGCTTGCATGTATGACTGATAGATTACATCAGCTAAATAAAAAGGTTAAAGTAGATTGTTATGGACAAGAATTAAATCCTGAAACTTACGCAATAGCAAAAGCAGACATGCTTATTAAAGGTGGAGATGCAGATAACTTTAAACAGGGAGATACCTTAGATGATGATAAATTCAAAGGATATTCATTTGATTATATAATTTCAAACCCACCTTTTGGAATAGATTGGAAGAAACAGAAGAAAGCAGTTGAAGATGAAGCTGATAAAGGTGTACAAGGTAGATTTCCAGTAGGTACACCTAAAATATCAGATGGACAAATGTTATTTACATTAAATGGTATAGCTAAGTTAAAAGATGATGGAAAAATGGCAATAATTCAAAATGGATCACCACTATTTAGTGGAGCTGCAGGATCAGGAGAGTCTGAAATAAGAAGATATATTATAGAGAATGATTGGTTAGAAGCTATAGTTCAGTTACCAACAGATTTATTCTACAACACAGGTATTTCAACTTATATTTGGATTATAAATAAAGGAAAAGAAGGTACATTAAGAGAAGGTAAAGTACAATTAATAGATGCATCTAATTGTTACATAAATAGAAGAAAAAATATTGGTAATAAAAGAAAAGATTTAGACGAAGCTTCCAGAAATTTAATTTTAAAAGCTTATGATGAATTCTCAAATAAAGAATATAAAGATAATGTCAAAATCGTCGAGAGCAAAATATTTGATAAAGAAGATTTTGGATATAATAGAATAACAATTGAATCTCCTGAACTTGATGAAAATCAGGAAATAATAAAAGATAAAAAAGGTAATATAAAAGCAGATAACAATAAAAGAGATTATGAAAATATACCTTTAAAAGAGAATATTGAAGAATACTTTGAAAGAGAAGTATTACCATATAATAATGATGCATGGATTGATAAAAAGAAAACTCAAATAGGATATGAAATACCGTTTACAAGATATTTCTATAAATATGTTGCACCAGAAAAATCTGATGATATTTTAGAAAGAATAAGAAAAAATGAGAGTAGTATTATGGATTCTCTAAAAAGATTATTTGAGGAGGATAAATAATATGAGAAAAATGAAAGAAAGTGGAATTGATTGGATAGGACAAATTCCTGAAAACTGGGACACAAAAAGACTAAAAAAAGTATTAGCTGAGAGAAAAGAAAAAAACAACCCAATTAAATCAGAAAGTATATTATCATTATCTATTGAAAGAGGTATTTTTCCATATTCTGAAAAAACAGGTGGAGGAAATAAAGCAAAAGAAAATTTCGAAGACTATAAATTGGCTTATGAAAATGATATTGTTTTAAACAGTATGAATGTTGTAGTAGGGGCAGTTGGATTATCAAAATATTTTGGTTGTGTAAGCCCAGTATACTACACTTTATATAGTAGAAATGAACAATATAATATTAATTATTATAGCAATTTATTTCAATCTTCAGCTTTTCAAAAAAGCCTTTGGGGATTAGGAAATGGAATAGTAGTTAAAGAATCTGACAACGGAAAATTAAATACAATAAGAATGAGAATTCCAATGGAAAAACTAAATAATGTTATATTACCAGTTCCACCAAAGGAAGAACAACAAAAAATAGCAAAATTACTTGATGAAAAGATAAGTGAAATTGATAATGTAATAGAAAAAACAAGAAAGACCATTGAAGACTTTAAAAAATTTAAGCAGTCTATAATTACTGAAAATGTAACAAAAGGTTTTAATAAAGACGTAAAGATGAATAAAAGTCAGTTGGAATGGATAAACGAATATCCAGAAGAATGGGAAGCTTGTAAAACAAAGGATTTTTTTGAATTTGGAAAAGGATTACCAATAACTAAAGCCGATTTAATTATAGATGGAGAAAAAGTAATTAGTTATGGACAGATACATTCAAAGGATAATATAGGTACAAGTGTTAATGAAAAGTTATTCAGATATATTTCAGAAGAATATATAAATACAAATCCTCAGTCATTAGTATCTTCTAACGATTTTATATTTGCCGATACTTCCGAAGACCTAGAAGGATGTGGAAATTATGTTTATATAGATGAAAATATCAATCTTTTTGCAGGATATCATACTATTATTTTAAGACCTAAAATAAAAGAGAGTATAAAATATCTAGCATATTTGTTTTTAACGGATTGTTGGAGAAGTCAATTAAGATGTAGAGTATCTGGAATAAAATTATATAGCATAACACAGAAGATTTTGAAAGAAACCACGTTAATTTTACCACCGCTAAAAGAAAGAAAATTGATTGTAAATTATTTAGATGAAAAGTGTAAAGAAATTGATAAATTGATTAATAGTAAAAATAGAATAATTGAAGAATTAGAACAGTATAAAAAGTCGCTTATATATGAATATGTAACTGGCAAGAAGGAAGTAAGAAATAATACTATAATCAAAACTAATTCAAAAGGAATAAAGATTAACTGCAAAGATAATATTTTTGCACAGGCAATATTACTTTGTAAAGTTATTGAAAAGTTAAACAAGTACAACTTAGGAAGAGTAAAAGCTGAAAAAACATTATATTTAATAGAAAAGAATATCGGATTTGATTTTGATAATAATTATGTAAGAGAAGCAGCTGGACCATTATCAGAATCAATATACAAATGCGAATCTGTTGTAAGTAAGAAAAACAAATGGATTAAAGTAAATAAAGTAAAGAAACATATAGAATATGAAATTCTTTCTGATTTTAGTAAATATAGTAAGTATTATGATAAATATTATTCTGATTATGATAATCAAATTGAAAGTATAATTGAAAAAGTAAAGAACTACTCAACTGATAAATCAGAGATGGTAGCAACATTATATGCTTCATGGAATGATTTTATTATAAAAAAAGAAGATGTTACAGATATTAAAATAGTTAAAGATGTAAGAGAAAATTGGAATGATACTAAGAAAAGATTTAATGAACAAAAATGGTTAGATGTATTAGAGGAAATGAAAGAAATAGAATTAACACCAAAAGGAAATGGAAATCTTACAATAATTAAGGAGAATTAGTTATGGAAGAAAATGAAAGAAGATTTGAACAAGATATAGAAACATATCTTTTATCACAAGATGGCGGGTATATAAAAGGAAATCCACAAGACTTTGATAGAGAATGTGCATTAAATAAAAAAGATTTATTTGCTTTTATTGAAAATACTCAAAAAAATGAATGGGATAAATTTAAAAAAGCATTTCCTGATGACTATGAATCAAGATTTATAAAAAGATTTAATGACGAAGTAGTAACAAGAGGAATAATAGATGTCATAAGAAATGGAATTAAATATACTGGCGCGGGAACTTTCAATTTTAAATTGGCTTATTTTATGCCAGAAACAAACTTAAATCCAGAAGATATGGATTTATATAATAAAAATATATTAAATGAAACAAGACAATTAAAATATTCTACACAAAATGAAAATTCTATAGATATTGTTTTATTATTAAATGGTATTCCAGTTGTTGCTTTGGAACTTAAAAATCAGATAACAGGACAAAATAGTGAAAATGCACAAAAGCAATTTATGTATGATAGAGATCCTAGAGAATTAATATTTAGATTTAATAGTAGAATAATAGCATATTTTGCAGTTGATCATTATGATGTTAAATACACAACTAAGCTTGCTGGTAAGAATACATATTATTTACCATTTAATCAAGGTTCTAATGGAGCTGGTAATGTTGGAGGAGCTGGAAATCCGACAAATGAAAATGGTTATACAACAGATTATTTATGGAAGAATGTATTAAAGAAAGATTCATTAATGGAAATACTTCATAAATTCGTACATTTACAAGTAAAAGAAGAAATAGAACATAAAAATGGAAAAGAAATAAAGAAGGAAAAACAAAATATAATATTTCCAAGATTCCATCAATTAGATGTTGTAAGAAAACTAATATGGAATGTCAGAGATTGTGGAGTAGGACATAACTATTTAATTCAACATAGTGCTGGTTCTGGAAAATCAAATAGCATAGCTTGGCTTGCACATAGATTATCAGGATTACATGATAGAAATAATAATGCAGTATTCAATTCTATAATTGTAGTAACAGATAGAAAAGTATTAGATAAACAATTACAAGAGACAATATATCAATTTGAACATCAAAAGGGTGTAGTTGTAAAAATAGATGATGAAAAGACATCGAAAGATTTAAAAGAAGCAATAGACGATGGAAAAAGAATTATCATAACGACACTTCAAAAATTCCCTGTAATATATAAGGAAGTTGACGATGTTAGTGGTAAAAAATTTGCAGTCATAGTTGATGAAGCTCATTCAAGTCAAACAGGAAATTCTGCTAAAAAATTGAAAATAGCTTTAGCAGATAGAGAAGAAGCATTAAAGAAATACGCTGAAATAGAAGCACAGGAAGAAGAAAATGAGAAAGACTATGAAGATAAGTTAGTAGAAGAACTTGCAACTCATGGAAAGCAAGATAATATATCATTTTTTGCTTTTACTGCAACTCCAAAAGCCAAAACATTAGAATTATTTGGAACAAAACAAGAGAATGGATCTTTTACACCATATCATGTATATAGTATGAGACAAGCCATAGAAGAAGGATTTATATTAGATGTATTAGCAAATTACATGACATATAAAACAATATATCAAATTGCAAAGAAAACACCAGATAATCCAGAAGTTCCAGAAAATTATGCAACAAGAATTATAAAGAAATTTGAAAGTTTACATGAAATAAATATTTCTCAAAAGACACAAATAATAGTAGAGCAATTTAGAAATGTTACTAAGAATAAAATCAATGGTAAAGGTAAAGCAATGTTAGTAACAGCTTCAAGATTACATGCTGTTAGATATTTCTTTGAAATGAAAAGATATATTCAAGAAAAAGGATATGATGATTTAGATGTTTTAGTAGCATTTTCAGGAGAAGTCAAAGATGGAGAAGAAACGTTTACTGAAAGCAATATGAATAAAACTAAAAGTGGTAGAAAAATATCTGACTCACAAACTAAGGAATATTTTCATGGAGATGAATTTAATGTATTAGTTGTTGCAGAAAAATATCAAACAGGATTTGATGAGCCATTATTACATACTATGTTTGTAGATAAAAAATTAAAAGGTATAAAAGCAGTACAAACTTTATCAAGATTAAACAGAACATACAACGGAAAAGATGATACACTTGTAATAGATTTTGTAAATGAAGCATCAGATATACAAGAAGCATTTAAGCCTTTCTATGATGTAACTGTATTGGAATATGAAACAGATCCAAATGTTATTTATGATAAATTAAATATGATTAAAAGCTATGGGCTAATATATGATGATAATATAGATAAATTCTGTAAGATATATTTAAAAGATGGTAAACAAAGTGAAAATGATTTTGGAAGGCTAACAAGTAGTGTAAAAGAAACTGTAGATTTATATAACAAATTAGATATAGAAGATAGAGAAAGCTTTAGAAAGCAAGTTATAAGCTTTAATAAGTTTTATTCATATATAACTCAAATAACATTTTTAGGAGATGAAGAACTTCATAAAACATATATGTATTTAAGATATGTTGAAAAATTACTACCTAAGAATAAAATAGAAGCTGTAGATTTAGAAGGAAAACTTAAGCTCACATTTTATAATTTAAAGCAAACTTTTGATGGAAGCGTATCACTAAGAAAGACTGATGAAGGAGAGGGATTAATACAACCTCAAGGATCAGGAATTCCAATAGCAATTTTACCAGAACAAAGATATTTAGAAGAGATAATTAAGAAAGTAAATGACTTATATGCAGGACAATTTACAGAAGCAGATAATTTGCTTGTTAGAAATATAATGGATATAATTATTAAAGATGAAGAAGTTAAAAAATCTGCTAAAGCTAACAATGAAGATATGTTTGTTAAATCAGTGTTTCCTAAAGTATTTAGTGAAAAGACAAGTAAAGCATATAAAGAAAGTGCAACTTCTTATAAAAAACTATTTGAAAGTAAAGAGTTTTATAATGCTATAATGAAATCGTTAGGAAATGTCATTTATAGAATTTTAAATAGTGAAGAAACAATAAAATATAGTGAGAAAAACGAGGAAGATCCAAATACAGAATTAAAAGTTGCAGAAGATAGCGAGGAATATAAAATAACAGATAAGGAGGATGAAAATGGCTAAAGGAATTATTTATTGTATGACAACAATTGTACCTGGCTTAGTTAAAATAGGAAAAACGGGTAGTGAAAATTTTGAACAACGTATGTATAATTTAGAAAGAAACGGATATGTAAATGTAGTTGGACTAAAGAGAAGATTTGCAATAGAAGTAGAAGATTATGATGAAAAAGAAATATTGATTCATGAATTATTTAGCAAAAGTAACGTTCAAAACACTGAATTATTTGCTGTAGATGTTGACCTTGTAGTACAATTATTATCTTCATTAGAAGGAAAGCAAGTATTTCCAAAGTCTATAAGCAAAGAAGAGGTATTTAATATAGCAACAGATGAAGTTCAAGGAGATGTAGCTAAAGCTAATAGAATGTTAATACCTGATGGAACTTATTATATTTCTGATAAGAATCTTAAGGCATCAATGAGAGTTGAAAACGGAAAATTTATTGTAGTTAAGGGAAGTCAATGTTTATCTTGTAACAAAGATTGGATGCCAGAAAGTAGAAAGAATGCAAAAATAGAAAATGGAACCTTAATGGAAGATGTTGTATGTAAATCACCAAGTACAGCAGGATGGGTTGTATTAGGTAATGCAAATAATGGATGGTTTACGTGGAAGACAGAAGACGGAAAATTAATTGATGTATTCAGAAAAAAGTAGTTATACAAATATTCTTAAATAGAAATAATTTATAAAAAGTAAAATAAAACTTTCTTTTTTGGAAATAATATGATATAATAGTATTATAATCAAAAAGGAGAGTTTTTATTATGTTAGGAGATAAAATTAAATTATATAGAGAAAATAAAAAAATGACTCAAAATGATATTGCTGATGTTTTAGAGGTTAGTGCTGCTACAGTTTCAAAATATGAATCAGGTAGCTTAGAACCTAGTATAGAGTCTTTAAAAAGATTATCTGATTTATTTGAAATATCAATTGATGAATTATTAAGTGACGAAGAAGAAAAATTTGATATTTCAAAAATAAATGCATTAGCCATTCTTAGAGAGCAAAAAGAAATGAAATTAAAAGGAAATTTATATCATCAAACTCAGGTTTCGTTTGCATATAATACAAATCATATTGAAGGAAGTACGTTAACAGAAGATCAAACAAGATATATTTTTGAAACAAATACTATTTTATTTGAAGGCGATACAATTGCAAAAGTAGATGATATATTAGAGACATCTAATCACTTTAAATTAGTTGATTATATGTTAGATGTAGCAGATAAAAAATTAACTGAAAAAATGATAAAAGAATTTCATAAGATTTTGAAAGATGGTACTTCTGATAGTAGAGTAGAATGGTTCAATGTTGGAGAATACAAACAAAGAGCTAATACAATAGGAAGTGGCATTAAAACAACGTCACCAAATAATGTTGAAAAAGATATGGCAAAACTAATGGACTGGTATAATTCACTTAAACAAGTTACTGTAAAAGAGCTAATTGAATTTCATTATAGATTTGAGAGTATACACCCATTTCAAGATGGTAATGGCAGAATAGGAAGAATTATTATGTTTAAGGAATGCTTAAAAAACAATATTATTCCATTCATTATACAAGATGCAGATAAATTATTTTATTATAGAGGTTTGAAAGAATACAAAAGTGAAAAAGGATATTTAACAGATACATGCTTAAATGCACAGGATAAATATATTAAGATGATAGAATACTACTTGAAATAGGAGGAATTATAAGATGAAAAATATAGCAATTATTATTGGGATAGACAAATATGAAAACAACCAAGATTTATTAGCATGCAAAAATGACGCAGAAGATATGCATAAGATTATAAGTAATAGTGGCAAATATGATGAAGAAATTTATTGTAGTGGAAAATATAGTAATAATGATATTATAAAGAAAATAGAAAAAGTAAAAAACAAATATGAAAATGAAGATGTGGGAGAAATATTCTTTTATTTTACAGGACACGGATTTTCACAAAGTGATGAGTTATTTTATATTACATCAAATACAGAAAATGATAAAATAAATACAACATCCTTAAAAAATTCAGAAATTGACGCATTAGTAAGGAAATTAAAACCAAATATGTATGTAAAAGTAATAGATGCTTGTCAAAGTGGGATAAGCTACATAAAAGAGATTGAGAGCGAAAATATTCAAAAAATAATGCAAGAATCACAAGCAAGTTTTAATAAATGTTATTTTATGTTTTCTTCATTGAAAAATCAAAATTCATATATTATGCCCAATAATCATAATAGCTATTTTACTGATGCATATATTAAATCATTAATATATTTCTTCAAAGATGAAAATAGAGAAAAGGTAAAGTATTCAGAAATTGCTAATTATATATCTGATATTTTCATAAAAAATGATAAACAAAAACCTTTTTTTGTTACGCAAACAGATTTAACAGATGTCTTTATAAGTAATAATGCTCAATTAACTCAAGTATTAGATGAAATATTGAATGTGGAACAAAAGAAGGTAGATAAAGATCTTACAGTAATGAATTTAGATGAAATAATAAATAAAAAAATATTAAATTGTGCCAAAAAAGAAGAGGCAAAACTTTTTTCAGATAAGCTAAATGAAAGCATAGATTTATGTTCATTAAATAAGTATAATTTGGATAAGTATTATGAATTAAATAAATATACTAATGGTGAAATAAATAACATACCTCATAAAAAATATATTGCAAATTGGATATTAGATAATAGGAAGTCACTTGGACTTTTTGCAAAAGCAAAATTGGAAGATGAAAGAAAATCAAAACTTTATCCTATTATGAATTTATCATTATCATTATCGGGTGAAGAAAAAGAGAGTAGGTATGAATTTGAGGTTACTGAAAATGCTGTATGTAGTAATATTAAAATTGAAATAAAGCCAAAGGAATTAGGATTAGAAAAATATGAGTTAATTTTTGTATGTATTCCATCTTTTTCTAAAATCTATATTTTTAAAACGTTTATCAATGATATTCCAATTGCTTGGAATGAGTATGAATGTGATAAAGTAGAAGAGTGGACGATGGATGAATTTTTAATAAAAAATGACTTAGATAAAATCGACAAATATGTGGAAGAAACGTTTAACACATTTGTAGAGTATTGTAAAGAAAAATTAAATATATTATTAGAAGGCGAGAATTAATCTCGCCTTTAATTATTCCTCAAAACATCCCATAACTAGCTGGCTTCCATCTACAAAGCCATTTCTATAATATTTCTCATTCCAATAATACAAGTAGTCCATAAAATTCTTATCAAGCTGATCAAGTTGCTTTTGAACATATTTCTGATTTTGTTTAGGAACATTTTTAAGAATTTTCTCAGAAATCTCATCAAAATAGATGCAATATTTTTTATCTTGAGGAGACATCTCACAAAAAGCAGTTTCCTCTCTAAATTCTAACCATTCTTTTAATATATCATTTTCATTTACTTCTCTAAAATTTATCATATCTAATTCCTCCTACACATATATAATTTCATTAAAAACAATTTCTTCAGCATCGTTTTTAAAGTTGTTCATTAATCCAACCCATTTTAGTTGATCTGTTCTTTTTAGCTCTTCATCAACATTGTTTTCATTAGCCATTTCTCTGATTGTTATATTTACTATGTGATTACATCTTTCATCAATACCTTTTAGGTAACTAGATAAAGCTCCATTCATCATCAATTCAGTATATAATCCTCTTTTATTTTCTTTAATATATTTTAATCTAGCTCTACCATATTTGCATAAAACAACATTTTCTTGATTTTTTAATGCTAAATCAGGAATTAAATAATCTCCTTCTTTGTGATAAGTTATTTTTTTCCATAATCAAAACCTCCAAAATAAATTTTTAGGTTTCCCATATATCAAATTTTATTACGAACATATGTGTAAAATTCTTGGGGAAATAATGGGGAAAAATTTTTCAAAAAAGTACAAAAAATTACACAAATGTTTGTTATGCCAAAAACCCCGAAGGTCTACGGATTTGTGTGTGGATAGCGTTATGTAGAGTAGCTGTACTCCGCTTGTGATAGGGAGTGTGGCTACTTTTTTGTGCTTGAAATTTTGTGGGTAAAGAGGGTTTGACAGTCTATTGACAGTCTGAGAAGAAAACGAAGCTATAGTATGCTATAATAAAGATGATTAGAAGGTTGACTTATATATATTTAATAATTGAATATAAAATTTGGAGGAATAAAATGCTAAATAAAGACAGTTATATATCAATAGAATTTATTAGTGGAAATTTAAAAACAAAGAATGAATTAGTTAATACAGACGATTTACAATTTATTGTTGCACGTGTTTATGATTGGTACGATGAAAAAATCGTATTAAGTGGTAGAGGGGAAATAATAGATAGTGTTTTATATTTCAAAATAAATAATGGGCTTGAAAAGGGCTTGTATGAATTGCTAGCAATTAAAGATTCAAATGGCGTAACGTTAATTGGAAATGAAAATAACAATTGTAATCCAATCGCAGCATATACAGTTAATGCTCATAATAAAAAAAGTGCTTTATTAATTTGTAAAGAAATTCACGATATGAGAGAAAGAGAATTCAATAAGCCCAAATATATTTGTAAAAAAGAAAAAGCAAAACCATTTGATGTTTTTGTTTTTTGCAAAAATATAAAAATTGATGTTACAGCACAATATGAAGATATTCAAATATTTCCATATGAATACTTAAAAATGACAAGCGAGGTAGATTATATTAATTCTTTCTTTAAAAATATTATTAATATGAATTTAGAGGTTAAATATGAAAAATTTGAACATGAACTTCCATCGGCAGTGTTTCATATAAGTAATATTATGGCTTTAGATTATGAACAAGCAAAAAGATATGCACTAAAAAGAATTGATTTTTTAAATAGTGTTTATACAGTGTTATTAGGAAGTCACGGAACGTATTTTTCAATTGTAACACTTAACAAAGAAGAGAAAATGTCTCAGATATCTATGTGCAATACAAGATATAAAGGCAACTTGTTTTTATTTGCAGAAAATGGGTTTAATATTAAACAATTCTATAAATATATAAAAAATGATAAAGGATATTTATCAGTATATTTGAAATTATTGGTTGAAGCTAAAAATGAAGATAATAGAATGTTAAAATATTATAGATACTGGAATATTCTTGAAGGAATTGCTTCATTAAAAAAATATGAGCAATGTGAGATGAAAAAATGGGATGGGAGCAATGTATATAATAAATCTGGAAACAAAATTTTGGTTGGAAACGAAGCTTTAAATATTGTTTTTGAATTAATAAGAAATTATTTTTCTGAACAATCTGAAGAGACTTTTCTTGGGCAAATTGAAAATATTAATAGTGTGAAAGAGTTTTTGGGAATATGTTATCAGCGAAGAAATTGTTGTGCACACAGAGGGGAGTGCTATTCTAATGATAAAAAAATATGTTTAGTAACGAATTCAAGCATGTGTACATGTCATAATAAGAATATTATTCATAAGAATGAACCAATTCAATTTCAAGACAAAATATTGAGGAAAATAGAAGAGATAACAATTCAGCTATTATTAAAAGAATTAAAGAAAGGTGTTGGTAATTTTGAAAAAGAAGAAATAGAAATATGTAAAGCATTAGATCGCTTATAGGATATTATACAGCTTTTATTAATAATCCCCAATATGATTAGACTATTATTTAAATTTAAAAGAAATTCAAAAAAGAATCAACAAATAACACATTATGCAAACTTGATAAATTATCGGATGTTCGCTAGATTTTTAAAAATTGTTATGCTATCATCAAATTGCAAAAAAGTATTGATCTTTTAGATGTAATCATATATAATGCAGATATAGAAATACAAAAGAGAGGAATAGTATTATGGAAAAAACAGTTTGTGAATTATTTGCAGGGGTTGGTGGCTTTAGAATTGGATTAGAAAAATCAGATTCAAGTTGGGAAACGGTATGGGCTAACCAATGGGAACCTGGACAAAAAAATCAATATGCGTTTGACTGTTATATAAATCATTTTCGGAAATGAAGATAAATATGTTAATGAAGACATTGCAACAGTAAATAAAAAAACTATACCAAATCATAATTTGTTGGTTGGTGGATTTCCATGCCAAGATTATTCAGTCGCAAGAACTGGTGCAAAAGGCATGGAAGGGAAAAAAGGTGTATTATGGTGGCAAATTAGAGATATATTAGAAGCCAAAAAACCTAAATTTGTTCTTTTAGAAAATGTTGATAGATTACTAAAATCACCAGCAAATCAAAGGGGAAGAGACTTTGGAGTAATACTTGCTTGTTTTAATGATTTGGGATATTCAGTTGAATGGCGTGTAATTAATGCGGCTGAATATGGATTCTCTCAAAGAAGACGCAGAACATTTATATATGCTTGTAAAAAGAATACAAAGTATTACAAGAGCCTTAAATCATTTTCATTTGATGAGATTATAGAAGAAGAGGGATTTTTTGCTGAAGAATTTCCAATTGTAGATAAAAAAGACATTACAGAAACTAGATTTAACTATGACGATTTAATAGACGTTTCAAATCATTTTAAGATGGACTTTAAAAATGCTGGAATAATGAGAGATGGAAAGATATATACAGCGGAAGTAACTCCTAAAGAAAAAGAAGCCAAACCATTAAAAAGAATAATAGAATATGGTGGAGTAGATAAAAGATTTAACTTAGGAGAAAACTTGGAGAAATGGAACTATTTAAAGGGCGCAAAAGATATTTTAAGAAAGCAAGGAACAGAACAAGAATACCATTTTAGAGAGGGAGCAATAGCTTTTCCAGATGCATTGGATAAACCAGCACGAACTATGTTGACAAGTGAAGGCAGTTTAAACAGAAGTACACATGTAATAGAGGATCCAAAGACAAAGGCATACAGAATATTAACTCCAATTGAGACTGAAAGAATAAATGGATTTCCTGACAACTGGACAAATACAGGTATGCCTGAAAAGTTTAGATATTTTTGCATGGGAAATGCTTTAGTTGTTGGGTTAATAGAAAAGATGGGTAATAAATTAAATAAAATATTTGAAAATGAATAGATATATTTGCAGATTGAAACTAATCAATCTGCATTTTTTTGACGATATAAGGCTACATTTTTAAAATGTAGCCTAAAGTGTTGACATAATTTATAAATTATAGTATAATAATCTTAGATTGAGAGGTGTTTTTATGGAAGAGAAGAGGGAAAAATTTAAGAGAATAGCAGAAAGAAGGACAAATTCAGTCCTAGAACAATTGAGATTATTGGGAAATTGTGCTAATAGACACAATTACTCTTATTCTGAAGAAGATATAAAGAAAATATTTGCTGTAATTGATTCTGAGATAAAAGAAATTAAGTCAAAATTTAATTCGAAAAGTAATAAAGAAAAATTTAGATTATAGGAGGAATATATGGGTTACAAAGAAGTAATAAATGAATTAAAACCAATTGATTATTCAAAGTATAAAGATATTACCAGTTATGAAAAACTAATGATTTTTACTGCAAAAAAAATAGAAGAAAAGGGAGTACCATTAACATTTAATTATTTATGTGTATCTGCGTTTAAAATGTTTCCAGACGTTTTTTGTTGTGACGAGGAATTTAAAGAGTTTCCTTCTATAGACAGATTAAATAGAACACTAATGCACTTAAAATATGTTAAAACCGGGAAATCATATCTTGCTGGATCAACAAAATCGGGGTACAGCATTACTAAATATGGTTACATGATTGCTGAAGAAGTTGAAAAGATTATAGGATATACTGAAGTTAATGAAAATATTGCAAAACCAATAATAGATAAACACAAAAAAGGTGTTGGAGATTATTATGAATTTATTTCTGGTAATGGCTATAAGAAGTATCTGGAAACGGGTCAAGTTGATGATATGTATGTTTGGAGTTTCTATAAAGTTACACCATATACCCAATTAAAAAGTACAATTAAAAATTTAAAAGATGTTTTAGCATATGCAAAAGAAAAAAATGATGAGATGTGTATAAAATATATTGAAAAAATTGTAGAAATAATTAAATGAGGTGGTAATTATGGGTAAAATGGAAGTAACTGATGCATTAAGAAAGATGAGACGAGATTTCAAATCAGCTTTGGGGGACGATATATTACGATTTATAACTGAACTATTAACTAATAGTGATGACAGTTATAGAAGAATGACTAGAGATGGTCTCAATAATACTTGTGATAATAAAATATTTATATTTCTAGAAAAAGAAAAAAGAAATAAAAGTTTTGATGATGATTCGTATATGATAACTGTTATTGACAATGCAGAGGGAATGTCTGAAGAGAAACTATTAAATATTTTTTCGGTTTATGGTAATGATAATGCAGGTGGAATAGAAAAACATGCGAGAGGCATATTTGGACAAGGAGCATCAGATGTTTTAAGAGCTGCTGCTAAAGAAAGAAGAACAGCTTCAATAATTAGCATTAAAGATAATCGCGTTTCAAAATTATTGTACAATGTCGATGAAAAATATCACTCTTCTATTGAAACTAAGGATATAACTGGTGATTTAAATTCATTAAAAAATTTAAGAGAAAAATACAATATACCTAATAATGGAACGGTAGTTTCCTTCGGAATTCCAAGTGATGTAAAATTTTCGCCTAAAATAAGAAAAAACATGTTTAACAATATAGAAAAATATCCATATCTTAGATACTTGCTAAATCAGTCAGATAGAAAGGTATTTTATTCATGCGATGGAGAGAAAGAAAAACAATTGTCATCTGCAAAATATTCTTTTGCAGAAGAGAATAAATTGTGTGAGGATAGTTTTTCTTTTATGTTTGAAGGCAAGAAGATTGACTGTATTTTAAAACTATATTCTAATGAAAATAAAATGGATGATAATACTCAGATATTAGTTATAGATGAAAATAATAGTGTTTTTGACAATACGATGTTTGGATTTCAAAATGATATAAAAGCGAGAAATATATCTGGTGAGTTGTTAATAAGTAAATTATATTCATTGTGTTATAATCATTTGAATTCTGAAAAAGCTGAAGCTATTGTAAGAGATAATAGAACAGGCTTTGACGAAAAAAGTGAATTTTATAAAATCTTGGATAAAACAATATCTCCTATTTTGCAAAGTCATTTGGATTCATTAGGGAAAAATTCTGAAACAACAAATCTTATTAATAATAAAAAGTTCAATGAAGCTTTAAGAAATCTAAATCAGTATTTAAAAGCTGAGATGAAAGATAAGATAACAGAAGGGGGAAATTTAAAAGGAAAAATTCCTCCACCAGAGGGAATAAGATTTGCAAGATCATCTGCATCGATTACTCAAGGGAAAGAGTATTCATTAAAACTGTTCATTAATCCTAAGATGATTGATTATAACAAGAAAATTAGAATAACTTGTGATGACTCTAATATCATAGCAATAAGTCCAAGTGAAATAGAATATACACCTGAGGAAATAAAAGATGATATAGTAACAAAAAGTATTTCTTTAAAAGGGAATATGTGTACAAATGAACCTGTGAAGATTACTGCCAGTACAGAGGAATACAGTGCTAATATTATGATTGATGTGATTGAAACTGATATTCATTATCCTGAAAATGGTATGGAATTCTATCCTAGTAACAAGAATTTAGTGGTTGATATGACACATTCCTTAAAACTGTATGTAGACACCTCAATTATTCCACTAAGAAGTAGAATAGAAATTATTTCTGATGGATTACAAATAGAAAACAAAATAATTATTTTTGATGAGAAAAATTTGCTTAATAATCAAATTGCAGTTGTTGATATTGTTGTATCTGGAGGAAATCTTGGAGTTACATATAACTTAACGGCTAAATATGCAGATTTATTATCTACTGCTGTAATTACAATTGTAGAGCCAAGTAAGAATAATAATCCGGGAGGTGGATATGTTGCAGGCTTTAGAATAGAGGAACGTGAAGATATGGAATTTCAAGCTTATTTTCACCCTAAAACGCATTTTATTATTATTAATAGTAAAAATCCAGTCAATATTCTAGTATTAGGTGAAATGAAAGATTTGAATCCAGATAGTCCAAAATTTAAACCAGAGCAAACAAAATACATTTGTGATTTAATATCTACTCAGGCAGCAAGACTATTAGTAAAAGAAAACAACATTAGAAAAGGTGAAGTGAATTACGATAATGCTGAAGAGGTTGTTGATAAAGTACAAGATTTAATACAAATGCAGAAAAATAAGATTTTCAAAAAATTATATAGTGCTTTAAGTTAAAAAATAGAACAAATAGAAGGGCATTTATCACTCTTCTATTTGTTCTTTTATATATTTAGCATTTAACCAAAAGCACTTTTTAGTTGCATTTCTACCATCGGGAGTAGGATAAGTATCACTGGAATTTTGCCCATGAGGTCTAACATGAAGTATAGGACTTTCTGATATTTTTGGAAGATTATCATATTCATTATTTTTAATCCTTCGTACAGTTTCTTCCCAAACATGTTTAATTTCTGTATTTAAATCTTTTTCTGGTACATGCCAAAACATAGCTTTTTTAAATACTAGTGTATTATCATCTAAATATTGATAAACAATAAATAGATATTTTGTCGTTGAAAATGTTTCATACAAATCAGAATCAAGCCATCCTTGATTAATTATTTCATTATACTTAAAAGTTGGAAATGACATTGACTCTTTAGGGGTTCCGTTTTTATTTAGTCTAATAGCTTTAACTTTAATATTTGCTTTTTCAAACTCTTCAATATTGTCATTTATTACATCTAGCATTCCTTTTGCTAGTAGGTATGTAAATGATTTATTGCTAATTGAATAAGGAATTTTGAATTTAGTTTTTAGATATTCAACATCAAGACCATAGTAAGGTTCTAATTTCTTTATTATATACTCTTCAAGGGTTGATGATTTTAATATTTTGGTATCTTTTATTATAGGTTCATAGTTGGAAGTACCATTTGCAATATAATTATTTAGAATATATGTCATATATGAATTCTTTAAGCAAAAAGCACGTTGCATTGCTTTAATATTGCTAAAAGGTTGTTCTCTTAAAGATTGAGCATTTGCTCCTTTTGTACATGCTCCCAAATAGTTTGTGTCACTTTCAGATATTTCATCTGCCTTACCAGCTTTAATTTTTTCAATAATGGTTTTATAATCATTTTTAATTATTTCCAAATCCTCTTCTGGAAATTTAAATAATTTGGCAAAATTCATTAGAAAATTTAATCTGTTTTTTGATGAGTCATGTAAATAGTAAATTAGAAGCATCAAAGCACATTTTGCATACACATGGCTATGAAGGAAATCCGTTTCTTTGTAATCATCCATATAGTTTATAATTGTTAAAACTAATCTTTCTTTTGCTCTTAAATCCCCACTTGATTTAATAACATATGGAGTAACTTTTAACTCTACACCAGCTTCTTTGAAATCTGCTTCAGATTCAGAATTGTTGTCGTAGAAGAAAAAGTGTTTTTCAATTAATTGCCCTAAAGAACCTTTAGACTTAGGATTGCTATAGTATTCAAGCCAAACTGCTTTGTCTTCATCTGATAAGTTTGGATTATTTATTATAACATCTTTAAATGTTGTCGATATTAATTTTTGAGCATATTTCTCAATTGATATACTTGAAGTTTTATCATATGGTAATTGATTCATATTATCACCCAAAGAGATTATATTAAAATATCCATAAAATAGCAATACAAAAGGAATAATTGTTAATGAAATAATTGAAGAGGGACAATAAGAAGCGGTGGACTATATATTAATTAGCTCATTTTTTGTAAAAATGTAATATTCAATCACTCTACCACCCCCAGGGTCACCTTTATTTTTCAAAAATGGAGACCAGTGAGAAGAGATTCGAATTATAAAAATGCCATTTTTGAAAAAGGTGTGTATGTAGTTGAATTTTTACCACTGCAAAAATATCGAGTTGAAATTAATGAAACTTTATCAAAGATAATTGAGTCGAAGCAGAGAATGAAAATGATGCTGTGAGCAAAATAAAAGACCTTTACAGGAAAGAAGAAATAGTATTGGATAGTAATGACTATGTCGATACAAAAATCGAAATTTACAAAGAATAAGAAAGAGGAAACCAACTAAATGATTCCCTCTAACTTCTTGATTGCATCTCTCTTCTCGTTTGGCAACACATGAGAATAAATATCCAGAGTAGTGGATGCGTTGCTATGACCTAATAATTCTTGTGCAACTTTTGGATGCACATTAGCTTCCAAAGTACGAGTTGCAAATGTATGTCTAAGTGCATGAAATTTGATATAAGGTATGCCTGCTTTTTGAAGAAGTAAGGCGTACTTTTTTCTCGCGTTGGATTCTTCTAAATATTCACCAGAATCATTTGTGAAAACTAAGTCGGTAAGTACAGTTACATTTTCACCTAATCGTTTCATGTACCTTCTTTGATTCTTTTTGTAATTCATCAATACAGAAGCTAAATAAGTCGTAAGAGTAATTGTTCTTAAACTCGATTCTGTTTTCAATTTTGAAAGTTTCAAACTAACAGCATGAGCAACATGCTTTTCTTCATCGAATTCAAATTCACGAACTAGCCCCTGAACAATATGTATTTCCATATTTTCGAAGTCGACATGTTCCCATTTAAGTCCAAGTAATTCTCCTATTCTTGCTCCAGTTCCAAGTGCAAGTTTTATCAAAGTTCCCATCGTATCATTTTTCAAAGTTGCAATTAATCTTTCTTGTTGTTCCACAGTAAGAACAGTCACAGGTTTATTTCTAACAGGTGGTCGAATTGTTTTAAGTGCGGGATTAGTAGATATTAAATTTTGATTAATGGCTTGACCCAATGATTGCTTAAACACAGTATGAATATGTTTAATGCAAGAGCCTGAAAGATGATGATCCACGCAATAGTTATACACAGCTTGAATGTGAATACTGCGAACATCTTGCAATTTCATATAGCCAATTTGTGGACTAATATAGTTATTAATCAAAGAGAAATATCTCGCATATGTACTAGGAGAAACTGATCTGCTTTTGAAGTTTTTCATCCAACACCATATCCATTCTTCAAAGGTAATGCGAGATGGCTCCATAAAGGTGTGATGATTAAAACTAGCGATAGAATCTTCGAGTTTTCTTGCTACTTCTCGGCGAGTTTTACCATAGTAAGATACAAACTTACGTCTTCCGTCAGGATAATTACCAATTTATATTTGACCAACCCAGCGACCATCTTTCCTCTGGAAAATGCTACCCTCATTTTTAACTCTTCTTGACACTAGACCAACTCCTTTCAGATTTTTGTGTATTGTAGTTTGAAATTATCTGTTTTACAAGCGTTTTCAACTTCTTTTTTCATACTTTAGCAAAGATTTTATACCCCACAAGTAGGTGCGTACAAAAGTGAACTGAAGTGTACTTTTAATTTGAGATAAGAAGAGCGTCACATTGTGACAGGATAGTGACACCTATGTGACAAAGTGTGACACAGAGATAGAGTAGATACAGAGTAAGAGAAGAATTATAGATAGAGAAGAGCTGGAAGCAGAGGCAGAAAAATAGCGAGTGTTATATTGTAACGCATGTGTAACAGCATGTAACGAAAGTGTAACACAGAGTCATATCTAGAGTCAGAGATAGAGTCAGAGTCAGATCAAAAGTCAAAGAAAGAGATAGAGAAAGGGAAAAAGTCAGAGTCAGAAAAATATGGCTGACGAAGAAAAAAGAGGAGTGGACAAAAGTGTATTGAAGTGTACTTTTACTTTGAGATATGATAAAGTCAACAAGAAACAAAATGTAGGTTTAGATGACCTAATTATTACATAGGTCATCTATGGAGAACCCTTTTGAAAAATTAATTTAATAACATTAAGCCCATCAATGAACCCTTGCTTATAATACTTTTCATTAAAGTAGCCAGATTCAACATTCAAGTCTTCAATGAAATCATCAAGAGTATGCAAGACACTATCTGCTTCTTTGCCACAGCTTTTATTGATAATAGCCTCCAGCTCATCATAAATCTCGGTAGAGTGACAGTTAGCATGAAGAAACTCTTTGTCCATTTCAGTAGTATGAGCAATATCTTCCAAACGTGCTTCAAATATAACATTTAACATACCTTTTTCCATAACCAAAACCTCCTAAAATCAAGTTTTGTGTATGTTAACTCTAAAGAGGAAATGTTGCAAGTCTTTTCTCAAAGAATTAGTTGATTTATCGACAATATTCGACAAAAAGCACCCGTAGACAAGAATCGACAGGATGTGATATAGTGTGCTAAGGAGGATTTTATATGGACAACAATTCAATTATAAGTGCTATTGTATCTGGAGTAATTGCATTTTTTACTTCATTTATTACAACCAAAATGACTATTAAAAATGATAATAAAAAGTACAATAATGATTTAAAAAGGCAAGAAATAAAAGACAAGCCTAAGTTTAAAGTTAGCAAAACTGTTTTTAGAGATGATTCGGAAGCGGACATGAGTATAGTTGCAGCAGCCTTTGAAAATGAAAAAGATGATAATAACAATATCAAATTTGTTTATGATCAATGTTACAAAAATAATGATGAACTGATTCATTTTGATTATATTTTTAAAAATGTTGGAAAAAGTGCTGCGACAGAGTTATATTTTATTACGACCAGTCCTAAAAATTCTTCAATTATTCTTATGGAAGATAAAGAGGATTTTTTGAATCATCCATTTATAAATTATTCTGAATTGTACGATTACAATCTTATTGAAAGCGGAGATTCAATAAAAATCAGGATATACTATCATAAAGATAAAATCTTTAGCAAAATTTTTAGTAGCCCATTTTGTATTGTTTATAAGGATGAATTTGGGAACTATTGGGAGCAACCATTTTTTGAAAGAGAAGTCAAGCTTTATGAACCATCTAAGACAACACACAAAGACTTGATGCAAAGTATTAGCGTAGAAATTGCATTGCAGTGTTTTGAAAATCCTTTATTATGGTAAAAGTATTTTTTCAATTTTAATGACATAATAAATAATTAGATATATAATAATAGAATATGGAAGGGATGAATAATATGCCAAAATATAAAAATAATCAAATAACAGAAATGGTATGCCAACTAAGATATTCAACAATATTGAAAATTAATAATGAATCAGATGAAGATTTGTCAAAGTTTCAAGAAAGAATCCAAAATGATTACCCAAACTATAAAGCCATTGATGAGAATGTTATTGATGTTAAGATGAGTCAAGCCAAAGAACGTATTGATTATTTAGTACCTCAGATTTATAGAAATAGTATGAAAAATTATATGTTTAGTTCAGAAAACGAAACAGAAAGAATAAATTTAACATGTAATTTTATTTCATATAGTACTACTAAGTATGAATGTTGGGATATCTTTAAAGAGAAATTTATAAGAGTATTCAATGACTTTCATACTGTATATGGCGTTAAAAATTATAATAGATTAGGAATTAGATACATCAATGGTTTTTCAAAAGAAGAACTTCAAATTGATGAATCAGACAATTGGAATAAATATTTAGATGAAAATATAGTTGGATTACTATCAAAGCATTCAGATGTGAAAGTATATACCAACAACATTGAGATTCCATTTGAAGATAGTATACAAATGCAAATTACATGTGGGCTGGGAACGAAGCAACTGCCGGATAGAAGTGTTAAACCTGTGTTCATAATGGATAAAGATACGTATAAACTAGGAAACATATCTGAGGTGGATATAAATTCTATTTTAGAAAAATTGCATGCCCATAATTCGGAAATGTTTGAAAGTTTAATTAAACAAGAATTAAGGGAAAAAATGGGAGTTGAAAAAAATGATTGATAGTTTAAGTTTCAACAAAAGTAACTCAGATATTCATTATTTTGTAAATCAGATTACAACGGTTTATAATAATTTGCCTCAAAACATTGACATTTTTAATGACCTTATAGATATAAATGGCAAAACTAGTGAGATAGCACAAAAAGTTTATTTTAGACTATTAAGCATTATGCAAAGGTATATAAATAATATAAATATTAGGATAAGATTGGACAATAGCATTCCAAGCTTGAAAAATACTGTTGATGAAGATGGAGACGTTATATTAGAATGGCCAATTAGAAACAATTACAGAATTGGTTTTGTAATAGATATACATGGCAATATTTCTTTTTGGAGAATATTTAAAGATGGAACGATTACTAATACAGTTTCTGATATTATTAGTGAGAATAGTTTAGAAGAAAAAATAGACTTAATATTAGAAGAGGTGATTTGTTTAACATGACAGAAATAGCAATAGAATTTCCTGACTATTCATATAGAGGATTAACCGATCCATCATGGATAGATTCAACATATAGCTGTGTTTTAGGAGAGGCGTTTCACTTTGATGGAAATCATAAGAATGAAAATGGATATGATGAATTATCAATTAATTGGGCAGATAATGATAATTCATTAAACTATTTAAAAACGCTAAAAAGAGAGGATGCGGATAGACTGAAATATTCAGCTGGAATCGCAAGACTTCCAACAATAAAACTAAAAGAAATGAAAAATAAATATTTAGGAAATTTTTCATATGAAAGAAAACCAATAGATGGGAATGAATATCATGGTAATTTGCTTATAAGCAATGATATACTTCAAAAAAAAGCTCTTAGAAAAATGATATCATCAGAATTGGCGATAAATGTGGACTTGGTATATAAATTTAATGAAGAAGATTCCTTGTGGTATATTAATAATCAGGTATAATTAAAATACATATATAGTATTAGCTGTAAATGGAGAATTTTATGGTATTCTATTTAGGAAATATTTTTAATAAAAATCGCTAATCACTTTCTTTTTTGGAAATAATATGTTATAATATTATTAAGAAGAGGGAAGTGATTTTTATGTTAGGAGAAAAGATAAAGAAATACCGTGAAATAAGGAATATTAAACAATCTGAGATTGCCGATTTGCTTGGCGTAAGTCCTGCTACTGTTTCAAAATATGAAGCGGGTAGTTTAGAGCCAAGTATAGAGTCAATTAAAAAACTTTCTGAATTGTTTGAAGTTTCCATAGATGAACTATTGAAAGAGAATACATTTGATATATCCAAAATCGATATATTAGCCGTTTTAAGAGAGCAAAAAGAGATGAAATTAAAAGGTAATTTGTACCACAACACTCAAATAGTTATGACATATAATACAAATCACATAGAAGGAAGTACATTATCAGAAGAGCAAACAAGATATATTTTTGAAACGAACACTTTACTAACAGAAAAAGATACGATTACAAATATTGATGATATTATTGAAACGCAAAATCACTTCAAATTGTTTGACTATATGCTTGATATTGCAGATAAGAAACTGACTGAAAAAATGATAAAAGAATTCCATAGAATGCTAAAAGAAGGAAGTTCAGATAGTAAGAAAGAATGGTTTGCTGTTGGAGAGTATAAGAAACTTACAAATGAAGTTGGAGGATTAAAGACTTCTAGTCCAAAGAATGTAGAAAAGGATATGCAGAAGCTACTTGAATGGTACAATTCTTTAAAAGAGGTAACAATAAATGAAATAATAGATTTTCATGCAAGCTTAGAAATTATTCATCCATTTCAAGATGGAAATGGAAGAGTAGGAAGACTAATTGCTTTTAAAGAATGTTTGAAACATCGTATTGTCCCATTTATTATTATGGATAAAGATAAACTATTCTATTATAGAGGATTAAATCAATGGCAAACAAGTAAGGAAAAAGGATATTTGATTGATACTTGTTTAAATGCACAAGATCAATATGCGATAATAATTCAAAATTATTTAAAATAGTTATAGAAAGGAAGATATGCATGAATAATATAAATTTTGAAGAAATTTTTTCGCAAGAAAATATTAGCAAGTATAGAAAATATTTTAGTGTCCCAGAAGTCGTTAAAGAGGCTAACAAAATAGTGGATGCAGTTAAAACGACTAAAGAATTAACTGATGAAGAAAATATGGCAAGCATTATTTTAGCAGTTATTATACTTAATCAAGGATAGAAATGGAAATTTACTTGTATTATGAAATAAAATGTGGGAGAAAAGGATATGAGAGATGATTTTAACATAGAGAAAATTGTAACAAAGTTAAAGAATAAGCGAAAAATATTTGTATCAGAAGCGGATTTACAACTTGAAATGGCGTGGATAATAAAAGAGGAATATCCTAATTCTAAGGTTAGACTAGAATACTGCCCAGAATTTGATCCTAATATGCACATTGACATACTTGTTATTACAAATGGAGAATGGATTCCAATTGAATTAAAATACAAAACAAAAGGATGCACAAAAACCATTGATGATGAGAAATTTATTCTTAAGAATCATGGGGCAAAAGACGTTAATTGCTATCTATATTTAAAAGATATTCAAAGAATAGAAAGCATTAGAAAAAATGTACCAAAGTTTAAAGCTGGATATACGATTTTTGTTACTAATGAATTATCATATTTACATAAACCAATGAAAGAAAACTGTGTATATAAAGAGTTTTCTTTAGAAGAGGGAATTATAAAAAGTGGAACATTAAATTGGAGTGAAGAGGCAAGTGAGGGCACAAAAAAGAATTGCGAAATACCAATAGAACTTAAAGCTAAATATCTGATAAATTGGAAAACATATTCTAAAATTGATGAAACGAATACGGGAACATTTATGTATTTGGTTAATGAAATAAAAAAATAAGGCATGTATGCTCTCGCTATTAGTGAGGGCATCTTTCATATTTGTTCAAAAATTTCATTTGACAGTCTATCTACAGTCACCCCCACGGAAAATATGGAATATACGGAAAATACGGAAAGCAAAAACAAAGCACAAATCACCCTTACAACCATGCAAACTTCACCCACACCAACCATTCCAACCAAAATCACCAAGCCCTCCCCGAAGGCCTAAGTACTTTTAACTACTCAATTGCTTATACATTGAATTCAAAGCATTTTTTATGATATAATGCTGCTAGAAAATAAAAAGCGCTGATTAAATGAACGTGCTAACTATAAAACAACTATTTGCATCTTTAATTGCTGAGGGATTAAAAGAATATGAATTTAGAGCGTGGAAGATGAAATATCATTGGGATTTCTGATTCCTACGAATGGAAAATCGAGTTTTGAGAGTATGAATATAACAATCAGTAAAAATTTTACGGAATAAAACGAATGGTAAGGTGGATATAATGAGTAACATTCAATTAATTAATGCTTCTTGTGCAGATCAAAATGTAGAGGTAATTGTAAATGCAGCCAATCGATATTTATTATCGGGAGGAGGCCTTTGTGGAGTAATCTTTAAGAAAGCAGGATACAAAGAACTAGGTGAAGCATGTCAAAAATATAAGACTCCATTAAATGATGGAGAAGCTGTAATAACTCCTGCATTTAACATCACTAATGCCCAATATATCATTCACGCAGTAGGACCAGATTTTAATCGCACCCCTGAAGCATTTCAAGAATTACATAATGCTTACTATAATTCATTAAAAGTGATGATAAATAATGGATTACATTCAGTTGCATTTCCTCTTATTAGTGCTGGAATTTTTGGAGGCAATCTGGATAATCCGCCTGCAGAATCAGTAAAACAGTGTTTAAAGGCATATCATCAAATTATTGAAGAATACCAAAATTATGATGTAGAAGTTCTATTGTGTGCGTTTTCTCAAAAAGAAATGCATGAAGCGGAAAAGATATTTGATTCATATAGCTAGGAGTGTCTTGTTATGAAATCTAACTTTGATTGGTTTATTAGTGACTTTGAAAAATTTATAGTGATGTATCAATACAAAAAATATAAATTAAATAAAAATCATTATGTGTTTGATATTGAGAATTCAGCAATTTATTCTGTCTTACTAAGAATAGAGGAAGAAAAAGAACATATTGTTGTTGAAGAAATTTTTAATGATCAAAAAGAAAAAATCAATATAAAAAAGCATTGTTCTCAATATGCAAAGATGTGGATTTCTTATTTTGGATTTCATGGCGAGCTCGGAAAAGAAGAACCATTTAAAGGAGAAAGTCAATATACATATATCAATAAAGAACTAGCAGAGCTAGAAATTGATAAAAGGTATGACCAGTGGGATGGTTATCAAATGGCATTTGCTGGTTTTGAATTAAAAGATGGATTCAAAAAAGGATATGCAATTGCCAAGTGTAAGTATATTGATGGGATTATTGAATTAAGAAATATTGGAAAAGAGTTAATTAATGCATTCATAGACAGTAGGCAAAGAGAACAGGAGAATGACGATTATTCATATGGAGAAAGTAAATATCAATTCGTTTTAGATAAAAATATGTGTGAGATATTAAAGAAAAGATATTTTACAAAATTTGAAATTCCCAAAATGAAAGGTGGTTTTGGGATATCTGACTTAAAGGGATTTTGGACATTTGGATTTATGCGTAATAGAGATGCAAAACCATATGAAGTATTAAAAAAACTGAAAAAAGTTAACTTTCAAGATGCTGGTGTTATTAACGATTTATATACAGAAAAAATGAGAGAAAATATGCCTAAAGTAGACGAGCTATTTCAAGAATATTTCTATGTAAAAGTTCAATATGTAGATATACCAAATGACTATAGAGAATACAGTTATTTAAGTGATGATACAAGTATAAAAGAAGGAGATAAAGTTTTAGTAAATAGAGCAGGAACAGAAACGATAGCATTTGTAATGGATGCCAGATTTTATAAGGGCTATGAAGTCCCATTCCCAGTAGAAAGGACAAAATATATTATCAAGAAAATTGATAATAGTGAATTAGAAAAATATGGATTTTCACCAGATGATTTTGATGAGTATGACTACGATGATGAAGGTATTGATGACGATGAATTTGTATATCACTATTATTATGTTGTTACGACCTTAAGTGATAATAGAAAAGTGCTAGAGAGTATTTCAAAAGAACTATTAGAAAAGAGAATAATAGCAGGCTCGCAAATAACAGTATTGACTTCTAGCTTTTGGTGGAATGGGAAAATTGAAAGTAAAGAAGAATATAAATTAGAGGTTAGAACTAGAGATGACAAGATAGATAAAATAGTCGATATTATAGAAGAAATACATAATTATGAAGTGCCAGAAATTTCATCAACCAGGATTCAGTGCTTGACAAAAGAAATGAAAGATTGGATAGACGAGAGTGTATCTGGTGAAAAATAGTAATTTGTAGAAATAAAGGAGTAAAAACTGAAGGAAAATAAGAAATAAAAGAAGATAAATAATAGGCGGCTCTTAGTAGAGGAAAAAAGCATCAACTTATTAGAAAGGGGATTTTATAATGAGTATTTTCGGAGAAAACAAAGAAAGTTATAAGGATAAGAAGAGTTTAATTATTTATTTTTCAAGAGTAGGCTATATTGACAAAGGAAATACGGAAATTATTGCAGAATATGTGCAAGAGTATACCAATGCAGATATGTTTAAAGTAGAGCCTCTTGTGCCATATGCCAAAGACTATTATACTTGTATTAATGAAGCAAAGCAAAGAATTGGAAATGCTCCAATAAAAGAAAATTTAGAAGATATATCTCAATATGAAGTGATATATATCATGTCTCCTATTTATTGGGGAACTTATGCACCAGAGATGGAAACCGCATTAAAAGGTTTAGATTTCACAGGTAAAACCATAAGAATAGTAACAACACATGAAGGTTCAGGTTTAGCAAATGTTCCAAGTGATGTAAAAAGAATATGCAAAGGTGCGAATATACTCGGAGATGCTATTGCAATAAAAGGTACCAATTGTAAATCCTCAAAAGGGAAAATAGAAAGTTGGATATAAAATAAAGAGAGGATGAAAATAATGAAGAAAGTTTTTGTAATCGTACTGTGCCTAATAATGAGCTTTTTAATTGGATGTAATAATCAAGATTTAAATGATACAAAAAATAATGAAGAAGTCAATAATACTACTAGTGGAAATCAAGCAAGTGAATTTAATGGACAAAGAGGAAATAGAGGAAATGGTGGTCAAATGGGACAAGCAAATAAGAGTACTGATGAGGTGTTACAATCTATTTTAGCGGAAGTTGAAAGTAAATATCAACAATTAGAATTTCAAGATAGTGAAACAGGTATTACTTTAGCATATAATCTTTTTGTCCCAGAAAATTATGATGAAAGCAAAGAATATCCACTTATTTTATTTATGACAGATTCTAGTGTTGTTGGTAAAAATACTACCGCTGCATTAGAACAAGGATATGGTGGAGTTATCTGGGCAACTTCTGGAGAGCAAGCAAAACACGAATGTTTTGTATTAGTTCCAGAATATAGTAGAACAATTGTCGATGATAATTCGGAAACAACAAATGATGTAATAGCTACTGTTAACTTGTTGAATTCATTAACCCAGGAATATAAAATAGATAAAAATAGAATTTATACAACAGGACAATCCATGGGAGGAATGACATCAATTTATTTGCTAAAAACATATCCTGATTTATTTGCAGGAGCATTACTTGTAGCTTGTCAATGGGATACAACAGGACTTGAAGTATTAAAAGACCAAAACATATTTTATATTGTAGGAGCTGGAGATACAAAAGCATCTCCAGGTCAAAATGCAATCAGAGAAGCACTTGAAAATGTAGGAGCTAAGGTAAGCACAGCCACTTGGGATGCCACTTGGAATGAAGAAGAATATGCAAATGCAGTAAGTTCTATTTTATCCGAAGGACACAATTTGAATTTCGTTAAATTTGAAGAAGGAACGGTATTAACAGCCAATCCAGTTTCAAATATGGAACATATGGCATCATTTGATCCAGCATATAAAATAAATGGAGTAAGAGATTGGCTATTTCAGCAGAGCAAGTAAAAGATGTTATATAAAAAAGATAAATTTACAAAATTACATGTGACAGTGGAAACTATTAAACAAAGTGGTAGAAAAATGAGAATAAAGTTACTTTAAGTTCTAAGGAATGTATTTAGACTTAATTTAAAGAGGCAAGTGTAGCAAGTGTATCTCCGCAATTGAACAAAAAAAGCAGATAAAGTAGCTAACTCTTCTGAAGATTTATCTTTCGCAATATTACATGCTAATATAGAAATAAGTGTTACAAATTCACAATTTGGCATAAAGTGAGCCTCCTTGTGATATTATATGTAACACTTATTTTTTTGTTAATGGTATATCTACTAGATAGGTGATCTATCATAGACCTTTTTGAAAGATTAATTTAATAACATTAAGACCGTCAAGAAATCTTTGCTTGTAATGTTTTTTATTAGAATAGCCAAATTCAAGAAGATTGTAAGTGTAATTTTACTTTTATCAATAGAATCATAAGCTTAATACTACTTTAAGTCACATTTTTGTTGACCAATTCATGCAATCGTGTTATACTATTACTAAGCGAAAATGGTGGGAATTTGTAGAAATTTTGCAATAATTCTTGACTTTTTAGACTTAAACAAGTATTATAAATGTAAATTATATCATATCAGAGTGTAGTTGGTTGCTATAATAATTCTATTGAGTAATCAATGAGATGTGAAGTTTCAATTGCCCCATAGTCTTTTGGCTGTGGGGCATCTTCTTATTCTTAGGTCAGATGGACATAGTAATCAGTAAGGGAACTGTACTTTGTAATGCTTTTTGAAAAGCTATTATGATGTATGGAAAGGGGATAACATATGAAGTATATTATGGGATTAGATATTGGAATATCATCTGTAGGTTGGGCTGTTATTAACGATGAAAAACACAGAATTGAAGATTTAGGAGTTAGACTTTTCTCTGCGGCTGAGAAACCAAAAGACGGAGGACCAATTAATGCTGAAAGAAGAATTGCTAGAGGTCTGAGAAGAAGGCTGAAGAGAAGAAGAGTCAGGATGGATAAAATCAAAGAACTTTTTGTGAAGTATGAGTTAATTTCAGAAGAAGAAAAGGATAAACTCTATATTTTAAATTCGGAAGATATTGATACATGGCAACTAAGAAGTGAAGGTTTAGATAGAAAACTAAATCCAAGAGAATGGACTAGGGCGTTAACAGCAATAGCAAAGAGAAGAGGGTATCAGTCGAATCGAAAAAATGAAGCGGATTTAGATAAAACAGGCGAGAGCAAGAAAATATTAAATGCCATTAAGTTAAATAAAGCGTATATGACAGAAAAAGGCTATCGTACAGTCGGAGAGATGTTTGCAAAGGATGAAAGATACCAAGAACATAAAAGAAATAAGCATGGGGATTATAGTAATTGTATTGATAGAAGTGAATTGGAAGAGGAAGTAATTATTTTATTTGATTGCCAAAGAAAATATGAAAATGAATATACATCTGTAGAGTTTGAAAAAGAGTTTTTAGAGGTCTTTCGTTATCAAAAGGGCTTCATGTCTGCAGAACTGATGGAGAAGATGATAGGCAAATGTACTCTTGAAAAAGAAGAACCAAGAGTATCCAAAAACACATGGTCATTCGAAAGATTTATGTTATTGCAAAAAGTAAATAATTTATCGTATGAATCAAAGGATGGTAAAGTTTATTTGTTACCAGAAGAGAGGAAAAAGATTATTCATTTGGCATATGAAATAAAGTCTGGAATTAAGTATTCAAGAATTAAAAAAGAATTGAAATTACCTGACGATGCCAAATTTGTTGGATTAAACTATTTTGTTAAAGGAAAGAAGAATAAAGATGGATCTTACGAAAGACCTACTGATGAAGAAATCATTAAAAGAACAGAAGATACTGTGTTTGTGAAGCTTCCTGGTTATCATGAAATCAAAGATGCGTTAGTATCAAAAGGATTAATTGATAGTTTTGAAAAAATCAGTATGAATCATGACTTGATGGATGAGATTGCAAAAGAACTTACATTAAATAAAACGAGTGTTGCAATTGAATAGAGCCTTAGAAAGCTTGGCTTGGAAGAGCAAGAAGTTAATGCTCTTGAAAATATTAATTTTACAAAGTTTGGGCATCTTTCTAAGAAAGCAATTTCAAATATTTTACCTTATTTGGAAGAGGGACTTCAGTATGATAAGGCTTGCCAATCTGCTGGTTATCATTATAAGGATGACGATGCCAATCCTAAATATAAACTTCCGGTAATTCCAAAAGAAGATATTCGAAATCCTGTTGTGTATAGGGCAGTGACTCAAACTAGAAAAGTAATTAATGCAATTATTGATAAATATGGTTCTCCTTTTGAAATTCATATAGAAGTAGGAAACGAACTTACGAAAAGTTTTAAAGATAGGAAAGAAATTGAAAATAGGCAGAAAGAAAATCGCGAATTAAATGAAAAGCTAAAAGCAGAAATTGAGGAAGGCTTTGGTATTAAAGCTAAACCTGTAGATATGTTAAAGGTGAAATTATATCGCGAGCAACAAGGAAAAAGTGCTTATTCATTAATGCCTATTGATTATAATAGATTATTTGAAAATGGTTATGTACAAATAGATCATGCGGTACCATTTAGTAGGTCGTTTGATGATTCATACAACAATAAAGTACTTGTTCTATCAAAGGAAAATCAAGATAAAAGAAACATGACTCCATATGAATATTTGGGGGGAACGGATAAATGGGAAATTTTTGAATCTTTTGTGAAAGAGATTTACAAATTTAGACCTAAAAAAAGAGAGAATCTTTTGGTAAAAAATATGGATGAGGACAAGGAAAAAGACTGGATTGCTAGAAATATTAATGACACGAAATATATGGCAAGATATCTGGCTAATTATTTAAAGAAAAATCTTCAGTTTGAAGATTATGGAGAAAACTCAAATCGAGTAAAAGTAAAAACAGTAACAGGTGCGGCAACAACAGCCCTTAGAAACTATTGGGGAATTCATTCTAAAAATCGTGAAGAGAATGATTTACATCATGCAGAAGATGCAGTAATTATTGCGTGTGCTTCTGAAAAATATCAAAGGAAGGTAAGAGAATATAGTAAGGAACATGACTTGTATTATCGCCGTAATCAAGATGGAGAATACTTTGATCCGGAAACGGGAGAAATTGTTGATGTGAAGTATAAACATCATGATATGGCAAGACCATGGGAGAAGTTCAAAGAAGAATTAGAAGCTAGGATGAGTACTAATCCAGTACATGACTTAAAATATGGTGGATTTACTAATTATGATGATATCGATATCGAAACCATAAGACCGATTTTTGTTTCAAGAATGACAGATAGAAAAATTAAAGGACAAGCACATGAAGAAACAATTTATTCTACTGCTTTTAAAGAAACGCATCACAATATTGTCACTGTGAAAAAACCACTAAATAGAATTTCCAAAGCGGAAATAGAAATGGTAATTAAGGATGAAGATTGTAAAGAACTTTATCATAGTGATAAAAAGCTATATGATACAGTTTATGAGCGATTAAAAGAATTTAATTTTAAAGCTGAGAAAGCATTTCCTAGTGATTTTGTATTAAGAAAGCAATCTAAAAAAGGAGAAGGGGCAATTGTCAATAGCATTAAAGTGCCTAATAGAATGCCAGGAGGAGTCAAGGTGCAAGGCGGAATTGCCGCCAATGGAGGTATGGTTAGAGTAGATGTTTTTGAAAAGAAAGGAAAATTCTATCTAGTACCAATATATGTAGCTGACATGGTAAAAGATGAGTTGCCTAGTAGAGCGATTAAAGCACACAAAAATGAAGATGAATGGCCTATTATGGATGAGACATACCATTTTAAATTCTCTTTATATCATAATGATTTAATAGGAATCAAAAAACGTGGAGATGAAAATATAGAATTATATTATTATTTATTTACTAATAGATCAACAGGTGCCATTACATATATTAAACATAACAAAGAAAAATTTGAAAGCGGAGAGGTAGAAGAAACTTCTGGGGCACAGAACTTGGCAACCATTGAAAAATATGAAGTGGACATTCTTGGAAATTATCATAAAGTAAAAAAAGAAAGCAGGAGAGGAGGGAAGAAAACTCAGTAAAGTATTTTCATTAGAGCAGTATAGTTTGTTTGAATATGAGGAGGTGAGTCTAATGAGCTGGAGGAGTGTGATTATCACTCGTCCCTCAAAACTATCTCTAAAAAACAATCAAATGCAAATTTTGCAAGAAGAAGTTTGGAGTGTGCCTGTTGAAGACATATCAGCATTAGTTATTGAATCATCTCAAGTAGTGGTAACAGAGGGCTTACTTAGTAAATTATGTGAGAACAATACAGTGGTATATATATGTGATCACAAGCACATTCCAAATGGATATGTACTTCCATACTATCAGCATAGTAGAACTTTAAAAATCATTAAAGAACAAATTAACTTAACAGAACCTTTTAAAAAGAGAATATGGCAGGAAATAGTGAAACAGAAAATTGTAAATCAAGCCTATGTGTTAATGTGCATTGGAAAACATGATGTTGAGAAAAGATTAACTTCTTTAGTTAGTCAAGTGGATTCTGGGGATTCAAAGAATATAGAAGGACAAGCTGCTAAAATTTATTTTGAATCTTTATTTGAGAAAGGATTCACGCGAATGTATGATAACATCTTCAATGCGTGTTTGGACTATGGCTATACAATCCTTCGTGGTGCTGTTGCAAGATCTATTGTAGAACATGGATATATTCCTTGTTTAGGAATCCATCATAGAAATGAATTAAATAATTATAATTTAGCGGATGACTTTATTGAACCGTTTAGACCAATTGTGGATTTGTGGACTGCTCAGAATATTGGTATCAATGATGAATTTAATACTGATATTAGAGCTTTCTTAGTGGACCTACTTAACTACGATGTGATTATTGCTGGGAGGAGGCAAAGTGTAGGAAATGCAATTGGTATTTTGGTTAGTTCGTTTACTACAAGTATACAAATGAAAGATTATAAGAAAATACTAGTCCCACAAGTGGTGCCACTGGAAAGGCACTCGTATGAGTAAGTTTATGAGAATTATAGTATTTTTTGACTTACCTGTAGTAACGAAAAAAGATAGAAAAATCTATGCTAAATTTAGACATTTTTTAATTAATGATGGATATATTATGCTACAATTTTCAGTATATTCTAGAATTTGCAATGGAGATGATGGAGTTTATAAACATTATGCAAGGTTAAAAGAGAATTTGCCAAAGAAAGGTTCAATTAGATGTATGAAAGTAACAGAAAAACAGTATGCTAGTATGGAGATTTTAGTAGGTAAAAAAACAGTGAGGGAGAGAAAAACAGATGCGAATCAGTTGTCAATATTTTAAAAGTAAAAGAGCAACTATATCAAATAATAGTTGCTTTTTTTAGAATAATTTTTGCTTGAATCATTGAAAATAGCTAGTTATAGGACCACATATTATATCATATCAGAATGTAGTAGGGAACTATAACACGTCTGCTATATGATATTTTTTTCTTATAATTATATCATATCAGAATGTAGTAGGGAACTATAACTAACAGTATTGCCAAAGTCAGCAACTAATAATTATATCATATCAGAATGTAGTAGGGAACTATAACTTATGGTCAAATAGCCATTCATCAATATCTATTATATCATATCAGAATGTAGTAGGGAACTATAACTTTAAAAATTCATTTGTTTTTCCTACTTCTATTATATCATATCAGAATGTAGTAGGGAACTATAACATGATAGAGCAGAGCAAAATAGCAGAATAGATTATATCATATCAGAATGTAGTAGGGAACTATAACTTAGAAATAAATAAGCCTATTTTTTGTCTTATTATATCATATCAGAATGTAGTAGGGAACTATAACCACTCGAAATATTTGTCTACAATCTTTCTAATTATATCATATCAGAATGTAGTAGGGAACTATAACCCTTATGGCGATGATAACTATGGTTCGTACATTATATCATATCAGAATGTAGTAGGGAACTATAACGTCAACATAAGCAATTTTTTCACTTACCATATTATATCATATCAGAATGTAGTAGGGAACTATAACTATAAGAAGCTGTATTTGAAGTAGTAAAAGATTATATCATATCAGAATGTAGTAGGGAACTATAACTAG
>JAFUGH010000036.1 GCA_017469465.1 Clostridia bacterium
TGAGTGTGCTAAGAAAAAGCATACGAAGAATTTCTGGTGACGATAACTAAGAGGAAACACCTGTACCCATGCCGAACACAGCAGTTAAGCTCTTATGTGCCGAAGATACTTGCGGGTTGCCCTGCTGGGAAAATAGGTTGTCGCCAGGTTTAAATTCCTCAATAGCTCAGTCGGTAGAGCATTCGGCTGTTAACCGAAGGGTCGTTGGTTCGAGTCCAACTTGAGGAGCCATAGACGATTTTCGTCGAACCACTTTGAAAGTCTTGATGTAAAAGAGTTTTAAAATTTCGACAAAATCAAAATAAGAGAAAGAAGTTAGTTTGATTCTATAAACTAGCTTCTTTTTTGTTATAAAAAACGAAAATCTCTAATAATTTATAAGTATTTTATGATGATTCTCGAAATCATGAAATTCGTTATTTAAATTTATATTTTTATAAATTTATTTTCCTCAAATGACGAATCTTCGTGAAATGCTTGTAAAAAGGAGGTTTTTGTGATATGATAGACATCGTAAAAAGAAAAATTAATATGACTGATGAATTACGTTCAAAAATTAAATGGGCTTGCACTTTTAATAATTGTGTACCAATGATAAAGAACGGTAGTCTAAAAATTATTGAGCATACTAATTTAGCTTATGTAGAGCCTCATAGAGTTATTATTAAAGAAAAATTATTTCTATTCTTTAATAATCATGAGTATTTCTATATAGGTAATTTAGAGAATAAGTATCCAATTGCTAGACTGCAAGATATGGTAAACTAGTATTTTAAGTGTATTTGATTTTTTCTACTAACATCACAAAATAACATATAAATATATTTAGAGTATTAGTTTAGCATATAAATGCTTCTAATACTCTTTTGTGTTTTATGGGAAAGGAGACGATATAAATGGATTCAAGGAATCAAGAAGAAAAGAAAATAGCAGGTATTTATATTCGTGTTAGTACAGAAGACCAAGCTCGTGAAGGTTTTAGTTTAGGAGAACAAGAAGAAAAATTAAAGCAGTTGTGTGCTTTTAAAGAATATCAAGTTTATAAAGTGTATCAAGATGCTGGTATAAGTGCAAAAGATATGGAACATAGACCAGGATTTCAGCAAATGATGGATGATATGAGAAAAGGAAAAATTAATTATATTGTCGCATATAAACTTGATAGAGTAACTCGTTCAGTTAGAGATTTGGAACTTCTAATTGCAGAACTTGAAAAATATGATTGTTATCTTATTTGTGAAAGAGATGATGTTAATACTTCAACAGCAAATGGTAGATTCTTTGTTAGAATGTTAACTGTTCTTTCTCAATTAGAGATTGAAGTTGTATCTGAAAGAACAAAATTTGGAATGAGTGGAGCAATAAAGGCAGGTCATTTACCTGGAACTTGCCCACTTGGGTATTATAGAGATAAAGACAAAGTTGTAAAGATAGATCCTAATACGAGAGATATAGTAAAAAGAATATTTAATATGTATTTAGAGGGTAAAAGCTATTATCAAATATCTTGTATATTAGATGAAGAAAAGGTTTTATACCCTGAGCATAATAAATGGACGGAAGCAGCAGTCAGAACAATTATAAATAATAGAATATATGTAGTAGATTATGTTAGAAATAAGACTCTAAAAGATGAAAGTAAAGAAGAAGTATATACTGATGTTGTAGCTCCTATTATAACAAGAGCAGAATGGGAAGAAATCCAAATTCAAAAAGAAAAGAATATGCAATCATTTTCAAGAGATAGAGTTTATATATTCTTTCAAAAACTTATTTGTCCTAAATGTGGTAAGTTAATGCTATGTAAAGGCTCTGGTGGTAAAAAGAAGAAATATATGTATTATAACTGCGGAGATTGTCATCTTTATTTTAGAGAAGATAAGATAGAAGATGTATTAATGACCTTCATTCTTAGTTTAGTAGAGTATGATGAAGTAGTAAAAAAATATTTTTATCCAATACTAGCAGAAAAAGAAGATATTAATACAGAAAGTATAGATGAACAAATTAAAGAACTGAATGAGCAAAAAGAAAGAATTAAGAAAGTATTTATATCTGGAACAGTAAAAATGGAAGATTTTGAACTAGATTATAAAGCTATAGAAGACAAACTGGACAAGTTAGAGCAAGAAAAATTAAAGAATATGGAAATAGATACTGAGCATTTTTCGTTAATGAAGATAATGGCAGATAGAGATTTTGAGATTGAATCCAAATTAAATAGTGATAGTTTTGTAGAAGATTTAAAAACAGAATGGAATGCAAAAACCAAACTCGAAAAGCAAGAGTTTATTTCTAAATTTATTGAATCAATGGCATTAGAAAAAGACGAAGAAAACGATAGCTTTAAGATTATAAAAATAAATTTTAGAAGTAGATATCTAGATGAACTTAAAAAATTAAATAAAGCTGATTGCATAGACTTAGCAAAGCCGACAGAAGATATGCAAGGACTATCAGTAATAAAAAGTACACCTAGAATTACTAAATCAGAATTAAATGAGTACATTGAAAATTTAAAAGAGCATTATGATGTAAAATACTATGAAGATGTTTATGATTGGACACATTCTTATATTCAAGAAGATACTATGATTACATTACCAAGAGAAAAAGGAAACGAAAAATTAATGAGAGCAGTATTTGTAGATAACGATAAAAAATTCCCTATAAAAGATTCAAAAGGAATGATAAGAGGAAAACTTGGTGCAGTATCTTATCGTGAAAAAGGAACAACAGATAAAAATGAATTGGACGATTATTATGAGGCAATTTCTGATTTAGTTTTATATAAGACAGAGCAAACAGAAGATGAAGAAGAAAACTCCGAAGATTAGCTAAAGCTAAAGTAGCATTTCGAAGAAAGGCTACGAAGCAGGAATTTGACTATGTCAAAATTCCTAACCCCCTATGAGTTTTGACATTCTATCAAAACTCGGGGGCTCTGCGAGGCATCGAATTAGCTATCTTTTCATCAAAAACGAATAATTTTCTTAACAGAAAATCAAGTGTAAAATATCATTTTACAAGTCGTTTTTATGAAAAAATATCTAAATAAAATTTGCATAAAGCATCGCAAATTTTATTTATCAATTCGCTAATTCTTAGTATATTCAAAGAAGCTTTTTTAGAAAATCCTACGAAGTATTTTCATAGAAAGGAGCAATTTACGATGCAAGAACTAGCATATTCTATTCATTTAGGTAGCGATAAAAATAGATCAAAACTTGGGAAAAGAGTAGCAAAAAATAATCCATCTGATACAACTTCATTAAGTAATAATGCTATTCAAAATAGTCAGCAATTATCCAAAGTTAATAAGCATAATTTAAGAGATTATGATAAAAAAATCGAAGATATTGAAGTTGTATATGGTACAAATAATTTGTATCAAGATGTAAAGAATGTGTATTTGCAAGAATTTCAAGAAGCACAAATTGAGTATGATAATAAAGTAAGAAAAGACAGACGAATAGGAGATTACTTTACACATATATCTAAAGATAGCAAACATGATTTGGCTTGTGAACTTATAATAGAACTTGGTGATATGGACTTTTGGAATGATAAAACAATGGAATATAAAAAGCAAATGACAGAAGTTTATAAAGACCAGATTTATAAATTTGTGGAAGTTGTACCTGCATTTAAAGTAGCAAATGCAGTAGTACATTATGATGAAACATCACCGCATATGCATCTAGTTGGAGTACCTGTAAAAGATGGTTATAAGAACGGGATGAAGAAACAAGTTGCTAAATCTCAAATATTTACAAAGACTTCATTGAAAGAAATTCAAGATAAAATGAGAAAATACTGCATTGAAAGATTTAATGAAGTTTATGTGCAAAATGCAACGTTAAAGCAAAAGCAAAAAGGTAGAAATCGAGATATTAATGTTGACGATATGGGTGGATATAGAGAACTTAAAAGAGAGCAAGAGAAGAATACCAAAAAATTAAAAGAAGCTAATAGTAAAAGTGATAACTTAGATGTAAAAACTCAAGAAATAAAAGACATTCTTAATAATCTAAAATCGCCATTACTTGATAAAAATAATAAGCTTATTTCAAACGAGAATATTGATAAAGTCTTAAATTATACAGAAGAAGTAAAAGATACTACTAAAAGTATAAAAGGTGTTAATGACTTAAATATTACTATTGATAAAGTTGAGAAAAATTATAAGAATTTAGAAGATGAGAGAGATAGACTTTATAATAGCAATACTGAAAAGGACAAAACAATTGCTGATTTAAAGGAAAACATAGAGGCAAAGGATGAAAAAATCAATAAATTAGAAAGTGCTTTAAATAAAGTTAAAACTGAATTAAGCAAGTTTAAAGAATTTTGGAGAAGATTAATTAAAAGATTTCAAATTAAGGTATTTGATGAAGATTTTGAAAAAGTACCAGAAGATAAAAGAAGTTATACAATTGTTGCAGAAGATTTAGAAAGAAGCGGAATATTTGATGATAATGATTCTGATATAGTTCATAATCCAACAAGAAAAGTGCTAACTAATGAAGAATTAGCTGAAAAACAAGCTAAAAAAGGAAAAAAGAAAAACGATTATAATTTAGGTTAGGAGGTATTTAGTATATGTCAAACCATGATAAAATTTATTTTAGTAGAGAAGAATACAATAAATTAATGCAAATAATTAATGATAATCTAAAGTGCAAAGATGATGATATTAAATATATAGCAACAAGATTAAAGGAAAAATTTGATAATTATGTTCATTTGTATGAAAGAGAAACTAAGGGAAAATTAGAGGAAGGTGTTATATATCTAGCTTATACAAATGAATTAAAATGGCTTGTGCAAGAATGTTTGTATTTAATAAAGAAGAAAGCAAAGAAGGATTATTACGAAGAATTAAAAATAAAAGAAAACCAAGGAGATAAATAGTTATGAATAATGAATTACCAAAAACAAAAATAGATGAAAGAACTGGAATTGAATATCATTTGGAAGGAGATTATTATATTCCAAATCTTGTAATGCCAAAACAAGAAAAGATTACTTTAAATAAATATGGCAGAATGAGATTAAATTATCTAAAAGAAAATAAAAAAGCAGAATATTCAATAATGTTAATGGATGGAACTTTAAATAATCATCTAAAAGAGATTCAAGAAACTGCAAACACAAGAGTAGAACAAACAATAAAACAATTAAAAGAAAAAAGCAATTTAACTGAAGATATGAAAAATACAGATATGCTTTATTGGGTTGGGATGATGAATAATTATAAGAACCAAGCAGAAGAGATAGTATTTAATGAATTAATATATGTATAGGAGATGATGCAAATGAAGAATTTAAGAGAAGTAAAAAATGATTTATTAAAAGAATGGATAGAATTTAGAGAAGAAACAGCATTTTGTGAGATGACTCCTCAAGACAAAAAGTATTGTATTTACTTTGATGAGATTGCAGAGAAAATACTTAAAAATGTTCCAGAACAGAATAAGAAATATGTTCAAAAGCAATTAGATCAACTTGATAAAAATTTTATGGATTACTTATATTACTGGAATGAAAAGTATTATAGAAATGGATTTGCAGATGTAATTGAGTTGTTTGGAGTTTAGTATAATGGGCTGTATAGGATAAATTATGTTTTATATAGCCTATTTTTTTATTTATATGATATAATATTATTCAGAGATGATTACTAACTTGTTTGCAAGATTGTAATCTTCCGAACAAGTTAGATATAGATGAATACAAAAAGAAGATGAGAGATTATTCTTTCATCTTCTTATAATTTTCGCCCCAATTTTTCATATCATCAATAATTGGTCTTAATGAATTACCAAGTTCGCTTAACTCATATTCAACTCTAGGTGGAATTTCAGGATAGGCAGTTCTAATAATAATGCCATCTTCTTCCATAGATTTTAAGTTGTCTGTAAGAACTTTTTGACTAATTCCATCTATACCATCTTTTAATTCTCCAAATCTTGCTTTTCCATTAAGAAGATTACGAATTATGAGTAGTTTCCATTTATTACCGATTAAACTAACAGTAACTGCAACAGGACAATCTGGTAGTAATTCTTCTTTACTTAACATATAAATACCTCCATTCATGTTAGTTACAAAAAGTAACTAATAGCATTATATAATAAATTAAAAAAAATTTCAACAAATTATAGCTTATAATTACCTAAAAATTCATTTCTTACAAAAAGGTAACTTAATAATAGATTTGTAACGTACTTGTTTTAGCTTATAATGTCTGATATTATTTGAATACAGCGAAAGCTGAATATTTTTAAGGAGGTACTTCACATGATTACAGGATGGGCAGATGAAAAAGAAAATTCTACAGCTTGTGGAACTGCTTGTGGTGCTAAAAATGATGAGAAAAAAGAAGAAAACAAACCATCTTCTTGTGGCACAGCTTGTGGAGCAAACAAATAAGAAATTAAATTCTTATTTGAGCAATGCCCTAATGAAAAAAATTAGGGTGTTGCAAACATTTATGAATGGAGAGATTAAAATGAATTACTTTTCGTTTCAGTGGCATATATTAGATGATTGCGACCAAAGATGTAAGCATTGTTATATATTTTCAGAAGATAATAATATACCATTATGCAGAATGGATTGGGAGCAAATGAATTATGTTTTAGAACAATGCGAAGATATGGCAGGTAAAATGAATAGAAAACCATATTTTTATATAACAGGTGGAGATCCAATACTACATAAAGACTTTTGGAGATTATTAGAGTTATTAAAAGAAAAAGATATACCTTTTACTCTAATGGGAAATCCATTTCATCTAACTAATGAAATATGTAACAGACTAAAGGAATTAGGTTGTGAAAAATACCAAATGAGTATTGATGGACTTGAAGAAACACACGATTATTTCAGAAAAAAAGGCTCTTTTAAAACAACGCTTGAAAAAATAAAATGTATAAATCAAGCAGGAATTGAAAGTGTTATAATGACAACAGTTTCAGGTACAAATATAAATGAAATTCCAGAAATAATAGATTTAATGGTAGAAAATGAAGTTGGTATATATGCTTTTGCAAGATATTGTCCTACAAGTCTAGATAAAGCAAAACAAGAAGGAACACATATTGAGCCAAAAGATTATAGAGAAATGCTTGATAAATGTTATAAAAAATTTGAAAAATATAAAAATTCTAAAACATACTTCTGCTTAAAAGACCACTTATGGACTTTATACTTATATGAAATTGGAAAGTATAAAATAGATGATAAATCTAATCCTAATTTAATATATGATGGTTGTCATTGTGGAAGTGGGCATTTTACAATATTACCAAGTGGCGATTTATATGCTTGTAGAAGAATGGAAAGTAAAGTAGGAAATATATTTAATAAAGATAAGAATTTATATGAATATTGGACTAGCCAAGAAATGAATAAATACAGAAAATGGAACGATTTTGAAAAATGTTCTAAATGTGAATTATTAAGATTTTGTAGAGGTTGTCCTGCTGTAAGTTATGGATACACACATAATATGTATTCAGCAGATCCTCAATGTTGGAAGGAGATTGATAAAAAATGAAAGCTGTAAAATTATATAAAAGTTGTGAAGCTAAAGATATAAAAATTGAAGAAGTAGAAATACCAAAAGCAAAGGAAAATTGGGTAGTAGTTAAAGTTATGGCTTTTGGAATGAATCATAGTGAGGCTTTATTTAGAAAATTTGAAATTGACAATGATTACTTTGAAAAGCCAAGAGTACCTGGAATTGAATGTGTAGGAATTATTGAGGAAAGTTTAGATAATAATTTCAAAAAAGGAGACAAAGTAATTGCACTAATGGGAGGAATGGGCAGAAGTTTTGATGGTAGTTATCAAGAATATGCACTACTTCCTATTAAGAATGTATTTAAAGTAAATAACACAAATTTAGATTGGATACATTTAGGGGCAATACCAGAAACATATTTTACAGCTTATGGCTCTTTATTTCAAAGTTTACAATTAAAAGAAAATAATAGCTTATTAGTAAGAGGTGGAACATCAGCATTAGGAATTAGCTCAATTATTATGGCTAAAAATTTAGGTTGTAGAGTAATTGCAACAACAACAGATGAAAACAAAATAGATTATTTGCAATATCTTGGAGTAGATAAAGTTATAGTAGATAAAAACAATTTCAAAGAACAAATGAATGAAAAAGTTGATAAAATACTAGAACTTGTTGGAGCAAGAACATTATTAGAATCAATGAACTTTTTAAACGAAGGTGGAATATGTTGTCATACTGGACTTTTAGGAGGAGTATTTGAATTAAATCACTTTGATCCAATTAAAGATATTCCAAACGGAACATATTTAACAGGTTTTTATAGTAATTATCCAACACAGAATATAATAGATGAAATGATAGATTTCATAAACACATATAGCATACAGCCAGAGCTTGGTAATGTTTATAGCTTTGATGATATAATAAAGGCAAGTGAAGATTTAGAATTTGGAAGAACAAACGGAAAAGCAGTAGTTGTTGTAGATGAAGAATTAAAGAAAACCCTATAAGGAAGTGATAACATGGAAAAAATAGATTATTTAATAGAATATTTATTAAAAGAATCTGGTAGAGAAAATTTTGATTATAATAATAGAGATAAAAAATCATTATATAGAGCTTTAGTTAATGTAAGACAAGCAAATCCTATTTCAGAAGATTTTTTGAAAGTTGAAGATGAGTATTTACAAGAAGAATTACAAAAGCAAAATATAACTAATGTTGATGATATTAAGGCTAATAACAAAATTGCTTTATGGCAAGGAGATATTACAAAACTTAAAATAAATGCTATTGTAAATGCTGGAAATTCTCAAGGATTAGGATGCTTTCTTCCAAACCATAATTGTATAGATAATCAAATAAATACTTTTGCGGGTGTTAGACTTCGTTTAGCTTGTAATGAGATTATGAAAGATTTAAACTACAATCTTGAAACAGGAAAAGCGATAATTACTAAAGGATATAATTTACCTTGCAAATATGTAATACAGACTGTTGGACCAATAATAGAAAATGAAGTAACAGAACAAAAAGAAAAAGAACTTAAAAATTGCTATATAAATTCTTTACAATTAGCAGCCCATAATGGAATAAAAACAATAGCATTTCCTTGTATATCAACAGGAGTATTTAGATTTCCAAAAGATAGGGCTTGTAAGATAGCGATAGAATCAGTAAAAGATTTCTTAAAAGAAAATGACAAAATAGAAAAAGTTGTATTTAATGTATATTCAGATGAAGATTTAGAGATTTATAAAAACGAATTAAAGTAAGGAGATGAGGAGATTGATTATAAATACTGGAATGAGAACAGATATACCTGCATTTTATTCAGAGTGGTTAATGAATAGAGTCCATGAAGGTTTTGTTTATGTTAGAAATCCATATTATAGATTGCAAGTAAGTAAATATAGTCTATCTCCTGATGTAGTTGATTGTCTTGCATTTTGTACTAAAAATCCATATCCAATGCTTAAATATATAGATGAGCTTAAAGAAAAATATAATATGTTTTGGTTTGTAACAATAACACCATACGGAAAAGATTTAGAACCAAATGTACCGCCTTTTGAAAAAGTAATTGAAGATTTTAAAACTTTATCAAATAAAATAGGCAAAAATGCAGTAGCACTTCGTTATGATCCAATACTTATGAATGAGGAATATTCAGTAGAAAAGCATATAGAAATGTTTGAGTTATTTGCTAAAACTTTAAAAGGTTATACTGAAGATGTTACTATTAGCTTTTTAGATTTATATGAAAAAGTAAAAAGAAATGCACCTGATATTAGACCACCAACAAATGAGGAACAAAATCAAATTGCAAAAGCATTTGTTAGAATTGGTAAAGAAAACAATATGGTAATACATGGCTGTTGTGAAAATCCAAATTTAAAGGAAGTTGGAATTGATATAACAGGTTGTATGAGTCAAGAAATAGTAGAAAAGGCAATAAGTTTTAATCTAAAAGCACCAAGTGGTCAATCAAAAAGAATAGTAACAAATGGTAATAAAGAAGTTACAAAAGATATTACTTTATCTGATAAAGGAAAGCCTATTTGTAATTGTTTGATGGGAAATGATATAGGAGCTTATAATAGTTGTATGCACCTTTGCAAATATTGTTATGCTAATTTCAATAAAACATTAGTACAAGAAAATTATAAACTTCATAATCCTAATTCTCCATTTTTAATTGGAGAAAGTACATCAGAAGATAAAGTGACAGAGGCTAAACAAAAAAGTTGGAAGATAGAAAATAAACTTGAACAAGTAACATTATTTTAAGGAGTTGATAGAAATGTTTAATTATGAGGCAAGAATTGAAAATGCTAAAAAAGTTATAAAAGAAGCTGATTATATTTTAATAGGTGCAGGAGCAGGACTATCAACAGCAGCAGGATTAGAATATAGTGGAGATAAATTCAAAAATAACTTTGGAGATTTTATAGAAAAATATCATTTTACAGATTTATATACTGCAACTTTTTACGATTTTAGGTCGCAAGAAGAAAAATGGGCATTTTGGGCTAAACTTATTAACTTAAACAGATACAATAAAGAGCCATTAAAATTATATAGTGAAATATTTAATTTAGTGAAAAATAAAGAATATTTTGTACTTACAACAAATGTAGATGCACAATTTGAAATAGCAGGATTTAATAAAGAAAATATCTTCGCTACACAAGGAGATTATGGGATGTTACAATGTTCAAAGGCTTGTCATAACAAACTATATTCTAATAAAGAATTAGTTGTAAAATGGTTAAAAGATACGAAAGATTGTAAAGTTCCAAGTGATGAAGTAATGTATTGTCCTGTATGTAATGAAGAAATGGATGTTAATTTAAGAAAAGATGCCTACTTTGTAGAAGATGATTATTGGTACAAGCAAAGTAATAAATATAGCAAATTTCTTGATAAGATTAAAGGTAAGAAAGTAGCTTTAATAGAAATTGGAGTTGGTTTTAATACACCTGGAATTATTAGATTTCCTTTTGAGCAATTAGTAAAAGAAAATGAAGATTACTCATTGATTAGAATAAATAAAGAACACCCAGAGAGTTGGAACGATTTAGGAGATGACTTAATTGCTTTTAATGAGGATACAAATAAAATTATTGAAGATTTGAGGAATTAAGATGGAAAGTATAAAAGATAGATGTAAATTTGTAGTAGATAAATCTAAATGTATAAAATGTGGCAAATGTATAAATGTTTGCTCTGGAATGGTATTACAATTTGGAAAAGATGGTTATCCAGAAA
>JAFUGH010000037.1 GCA_017469465.1 Clostridia bacterium
AATTTAGAAAAGGGAGAATACCATTTTGATATTGAAACAAATGGACTAACAGAGGATGAAATGATAAAGGTTGTTAGTGAGGTATTAAAATAAAGTTGTATCGCAGTCATAGTTATAATCGGAATCTTAAGATATTCTGATTAAATTGAATATGGAGTTTTATAGAGTTGATATTGTTTTAATATCAGCTCTTTTTATTTCTAGATTTACACATTAAACAAATCCATGATAAAGTGCTATATCTTATGTGGAGGTGATTAATGTGAAAGATGAAATAGAAATTGACAAAGAAACTCAAAAGGCAATAGATAAAGCTGTAATTAAGTCAATGTTTAGAATGCTTTACTTAGATAACTTAGTTGACAAAGAGGAATATGAGAAGTTACTAGAATGCACTGACAAGAAATTTGAAGATGACAATTTGCTGAAATAAAATAGTATATTTTTTCATTTGCGTTCCAGTTTTGCTGTAACACAAGCCGCTATAGCTGAAAAAGCTGGAAAATAATTCTTCGTCAATTAGGGACAACCCTTTTTGACGTAACATAATTCAAAAAGATAAGAGATAAAACTATTTGAACAGAGTAGTTTTATCTCTTTTTTTATGTATTATATGATATAATAAATTATACAAATGGTAGTTGTTTGTTCGGAATATTGTAATATTCCGAGCAAGACAAAAATAGTCATAGATGGTTGAAATTTACATAAATTTGTGATATAGTGAGCAAGTCAATTGAATTTTGTAACGACCGAATTAGAATTAAGGAGGGATTCAACATGAAGTGTGGCGATGTTATTTATTCAGTCAGTGATTATGCAAAAGAGTTTATCTTGAAATACAAGAACCCTAATTTGGAACAGAAGCTAATTGATGCAATTGTCGTTGATTTTATCAACTTTCATGGAGTACAATATTGTGGATGTGATTTGGGAATGTATACATGTGATTTAAGAGATGGAAAAAGGCTCAGCGATCATGAAACTGCACTTAATGTGGACGTTATTACAAAGTATCTAAATTTGTCCAAAAATTCGTATATTAAAGCCGGTATAACTGAAAGCATTAACAGAAATAGCCATATGAATGAATGTGGAGGTATTGCAGTAGTTGATGATAAAGAAGCATCTAAACTTATAAAATCTTTTATTGATGGCTATAGATGTAGCGTTAAAATAAAAACAAAAACATTCTATGCGGTAGCTGTATACTCGGAGTTAGGAAAACCAGAAATAAAAGCATATTGCCGGACAAAAGAAATTGCTAAAAGAGAACTAAAAAAGTATACTGATGAGTGGTATTCTAAACCGCCTAAACCTGACGATAAGCATATTTTGAAACTAGAGATGATAGTTGAATAAGAATGTCAATAGAATCAATATTACATTGGTAAAGGAGGTTTATCTATGGAAGTAGAAGAATTGAAATCTATTTCTGATGACATCAAATCAGAACCTTTAAAAGAAAAATCTAATGCTGATAATAATGATAAAAAAGAAATTTTCGGAATATATCCAATGCTACCCTCAAAAAAATATAACTGGGCTAAAAGGAAAGAATTAAAAAAATATGAGCAAGAGATACTGAAAGGTGTACATTGACGCAAGCTTCAATGACAACCTTTTTTAGTTTTTCTTTCTCATTCATAAAAATTCTCATAACCTCCCAATTATACATTAAAAGGGTGAACAAATCATTGAGAATTTTTATAGGGTGATTTTATCATTGATTATTCATACAAATATATATTTTCAGACTTTTATGTGAATTCATGATATATAGTAAGTTATAATGAACCTATAAAGACCTGTCTTAACAATTGAGAAGGAGGAACTAATTATGACACGGCAGGAATTACATCATATTTTACAAACTCGATATTTTGACGAAAGAAAGAAAAAAGGGTTACCAATTTTTGAATGGGAGCATTGTGCCAAATCTTTTCAGCACATTCCTAATGATTTGGCAATGAAACACTTTATGGAGAATGATAGTAGCAAAGAAGAAGATAAAACTATTTTAAAGTGTGAATACAATTCTGATGTTTATTATTTTGGAGTTGGACTGAAAGACTGTGAAAATATTAGTTTGAAGAGATTAAAAGAGCTGTATCAACATGGAACTTGGTCTGTTTATACATGGTGTGATTAATCTAAAAAGATTATTTAGGCAGGAAAATTTTCCTGCCTATTTTTGTTTATGCTTTTTTATGTATCAAAAAAACAATTTCGGAAACTTTTGATATTATGCATAAATTGAATATTGATTCTTACAGAGTTGATTTAATATCAGCTTTTTTTAATTTCTATATTTACAAATTAAACAAATCCATGATAAAGTGCTATATCTTATGTGGAGTTGATTAACGTGGAAAGAAATTATCAGCTATTTGTATACAAAGAGAAAAAAGTAAAAACAAAAAATATTTGTTTTAAGCTATATTTACCTTTAAAATGCGAATTTTTGTGATATAATACAAACAAACGCAATATTTTATTGGAGGTATGCAATGATTGAAAACCAAGATGTTGAATTTAAATCAACTTGGAAAGATGAATGGCTTGAATGGATTTGTGGAATGGCAAATGCAAATGGTGGAATCATATATATTGGAAAAGACGACAAAGGTAAAACAATTGGTGTAGAGCATGCTGTAAAATTAGTGAAAGATATTCCTGGTAAGATTAGAGATACAATAGGAATCATTCCAAAAGTTACTGCTGTAGATGATACTATTAAATTGCATTAATCATAAACAATATGAAGAACAAAATACTATACAAGTTAGTATTTATGATGATCAAATATATGTATATAATGATGCATCTTTTCCAAAAGAATTAGTTGGGATAAATTTATATGAAAAGCATACCTCTAAACCATATAATCCATTAATTGCTAATGTGTTCTTTTTAGCAGGATTTATTGAATCTTGGGGAAGAGGTTTTGAAAAGATTAAAGAAGAATGTGAAAAGACAAAGACCCCACTTCCTGAGATTAAGATTACAAGTGGTGGCGTAATGATACACTGTACACCAAGTGAGAACTACTTGAAAGTATTGAAAAAGTTGAAGAAAAATGGAAATGATACTTTAAATGATACTTTAAATGATACTTTAAAATTAATACTTGAAGTAATTAAATCTAATAATAAAATTACTCAAATGAACATTTCTGAGGAAACTGGACTATCTATAATTACAGTAAAAAGAAGCATAGATTCACTTAAATCATTAGGCTATATAGAACGTGTTGGTTCAAAGAAGACAGGCTATTGGAAAATATTAAAGTAAAATAGCATTAGAGTGAAAAATTAATTTGCATCCCAGTTTTGTAGCAACACAAGCCGCTATAGCTGAGGAGAAATAATTCTTCGTCATATAGGGACAACCCTTTTTGATGGAACATAATTTGAAAAGATAAGAGATAAAACTATTTGAAAAAGAGTAACTTTATCTCTTTTTTATGTGTTATATGATATAATGAATTATATAAATGATAATTGTTTGTACAGAATATTGTAATTTTGCGATTAATCAAATTTATAAAAACTATGATATATCATTATTAAGAAAGAGTGTGATACAATGAAAAGATTTTTTGGAGATATTAATTTAACATGGCCAAAGGTAATTACTATGGCTATCATTATGGGAATTTATACTGCAATAATGGCAATGTTATCTGTTGCAAGAGATACTTCATTTAGTGATCTGACAGTTACGTTTGAAGTATGGATCTTTTTTGGAATATTTATTATTATGAATAGTAAATCTGCAAAAGATTCAGCATTAAAATGCTTTATATTCTTTTTAATAAGTCAGCCATTAGTTTATCTTATTCAAGACATGATAGAGCATAGTCAATTGTTTAATACTTATTATAAGTATTGGTTTATATGGACTATTGCTACAATTCCAATGGGATTTATAGGTTATTATATGAAAAAGGATAAATGGTGGGGATTATTAATTCTTGCTCCTATGTTATTGTTGACAGGAGAAGAGTATGCAGGGTATTTATCTAAAACTATGTTTTCTTTTCCAAGACATCTTTTAACTACTATTTTTTGTATAAGTGTATTAATTATTTATCCATTGGCTATATTTAAAAATAAAATAGGAAAAATTGGAGGTGTAATAATAAGTAGTATATTAATTATTGCGTTTACAATTTTATGTATGATTAATCCACCCATATATAGTACGGAAATATTAAGTAATGGTGAAAAATATCAATTTGATGATACATATAGAGTTTATTTAATTGATGATAAGTTTGGTGATTTGAGTATTAAATATGAGCCTGGTATTGAAGATTGGATGATTCATGCAGAATTCAAAAAAGCTGGAAAAACTGAAATGATATTAGAATCTCCGGATGGTAAAAAAACAGAATTTGATATTTCTATTAGAAGAAATACGTATACTATAAAAGAAAAAAATAATTAATCGGAAGATTTTGATATTATGTTTTAAATTTTTATTGTAATAGGTCATGTTATTTGATATGATGTATTTTGTAGTAAGAACAATGATTTAAGGGGATTTGGCTAAATCTGTTAAGAAGAAAATGAATCTTCCTCTTAAACAAATAAAAAAGAGGAGGAACTTTTATGAAAAAAGTTATAGTAAGTTTATTAGTATTATGTATGATGATATTTGCAATGTCATCAGTTTTTGCTGCAACTGCTCCTAGTGACAATGATTTAAGAACAGCACCTATTATCTCAAAATTAGAAATTCATAATGATAATGAAAGTAATGTTTGGTTAGAAGTAACAGTGCAAACACCTTCTAATGTTAGAAATGCTATTGATTATTTTGAAAATCATGAATTAGGGCTTAATCAAGCAGGATATATTGGAAACATTATGCTTCAATATTCAATTGATGGTGGCGAATGGGAAGAATCAGGAATGAACTATTCTCCAAATTATGACCAAAATGATGATAATTGGAATGGTATATTTGAAACAGAGTATATATCTGAACTTCATGTTGATTCAAATGTAAAAGCAAGAGCATACTTTAATGGTGCTACAGCAGATGGAACTCCTCGTGTGAGTGACTTTTCTAATGAATTAGTGTTAAATGAAAAAGCAGATTTTAAAGCTTCAACTTGGGCGCAAAATGAACTTGCAGAAGCGGAAAAATTAAACTTAATCCCTGATAGTCTTAAGAATGGAGATTTAACAAAATCCATCACTAGAGAAGAGTTTGCTGAAGTATCTGTAAAGGCTTATGAGGCATTAACTGGAAAGAAAGCAACACCAGTTGCAAACAATCCATTTGTAGACACTAAAAATACAGAAGTTTTAAAAGCATATAATCTTGGTATTACAACAGGAACATCTGCTACAACATTTGAGCCAAATGCATTATTAAATAGAGAGCAAGCTGCAACAATGTTAACAAGAACATATAAAAAAGCTACAATCGATGGATGGACAATTGCTGATGATAGTAAATTTCCACTAGAGTATACAAAATCAAATACATTTGCTGATGATAAAGATATTTCTTCTTGGGCAAAAGATAGCGTATATTTTATGAATGCTAATGGAATTATTAATGGCGTTGGAGACAATAAATTTGCTCCAAAGAATACAACCTCTGCTGAAGAAGCAATAGGATATGCAAATGCTACGAGAGAACAAGCAATAATAATTGCTACAAGAATGGTTAAAAACTTAAAGTAATTGATTAACAAAAAAAGACAACTTGAGCCGAGATAATAAAAAACTCTCGGCTCAAACTATATCAGAATATTTTGATTTTCCGAACAGATTGAATAAGTATTTTACGGAGTTGATATTAAAAGTCAACTCTGTTTTTTTATGATATAATAAAAAATAATATTTTTTTGAAACTTTTT
>JAFUGH010000038.1 GCA_017469465.1 Clostridia bacterium
GTTTTTGCTACTACACTCACTTTTAAAAAAATATATATCTTCTTCTCCAGCATATTTCTGCCTAATTGTTTTATCCTTTAGGCACTTATTTGTTGGGAGAACAAGGCGTTACTTTCAAAGGAGGCTTGAGCGAGAGGGCGGATCAATCTATCGCCCCGAGGCTCAAAATCCGACTGAGAAAGTCATGCCTTGTTCTCCTAGCAGTAAATTTCATAAATAGTGATTGACACAAATTATTTCGTCTTGCTAGCCACAATGGTGTAAAGTGTTTGCCATAAAAGAAAAATTTATTCAGACAAATTGTAATTTGAAAAGGAGCATTGTATGGGAACAATTTTTATTAGAACAATTATTATATACATTCTTGTCTTAATAGCAATTAGACTCATGGGTAAAAGAGAGATTGGACAATTACAACCATATGAATTGGTTGTAACAATCATGATAGCTGATGTTGCAAGCTTGCCAATGCAAAATGTTAGTATTCCTCTTTTTCAAGGAGTAGTACCAATATTAGGATTATTGTTTGCACAAATTTTAGCTTCAATTTTAAGCTTTAATAGTAAGATAATTAACAAATATATTTCTGGAAAGCCTACTATCCTTGTGGCACGAGGAAAAATTTTAGAAGATAATTTAAAAAAGCAAAAATATTCGCTTGAGACTTTGCTTGAACAAATTAGGGTTTGTCGGTTATCAGAGTATATTAGAACTTGATTATGTTATATTGGAAACTAGTGGACAAATCAGTGTTGTGCCTAAAGCAGAAGAAAAAGCTGTTACGATAAAAGATATGCAATTAAAACCAGTATATAATGGATATACTAGACCTATCATTATGGATGGAATTATCATCGAAAGTAATTTAAAAGAATTGGGATATGATGACAACTGGCTTTCCGCTCAGTTAAAAAAATATAAACTAGAAGTCAAAAATACATTACTATTCACTGTTGATGAATTGGGAAATGTTTATTGCCAAGAAAGAGGTGAAACTAAATGAAAGAAATAGTTATACTTATCGTGGTATTAATGCTTGTTTTTATTCCTAATGTTTTATTTAGAAAATATTTAGAAATGTCAGGAAATGAATTAATCCAAATTGTGAATGAAATGAAGGATAACTTAGAAAAAGATTTAGAAATTGATAATGAATATGCGCAGAAACTAAAAAAAGATTTTATAGAAAAAGAAAAAATATGGATATTAATTGTTGATCATGATATGCTAGATGAAATTGAATACGAAGTAGAAAACTGCGTAGCACAATATAGTAAAGAAGGTATACGAGACTTTATAGCTTCTGCGAATAGGTTAAGGGATGAAATTGAGGATTTGCCTAAAAGAGAAGAAGTGTCCTTGGCTAATATATTATAAAAATCTTGAAAATTATGTCGAATTATATTATAATACCTTCTAGTTGAGCATTTGTATATTAGGGACATTTTGATAAGTTTTGAATATAATATTACATGAAAATTTATATGATAAGAGGTAAATATAGATTGATTATTTTATTATTTATAGTAATAGTTTTCTTTATTTTTAGAGCATATATTGACCATAATCTTATTAAAATAACTTCGTATGAAGTTGAATCTTCTAAGATTCCTAGTTCGTTTGAAGAATTTAAAATAGTACAACTAAGTGATTTACACAACAAAAATTTTAATAAGCAATTAATAAGAAAAATCAATTTAATTAATCCAAATATTATTGTAATGACAGGAGATATGGTTAGCTCTAACCATACGAATTTTAATACTTTTTTTGAGCTTAGTGAGGAACTTGCTAAAACATACAAAGTTTACTATATAAAAGGAAATCATGAAGGTCGTATGGAGGATAAGTATTATTCTAAAATAGCTGACACACTAAAATCTTATGGGATTACAGTATTAGATAATGAGAAAAGACAAATTCAAAATAATGGTGAGTATATTAATTTATATGGAATGTGGTGTAATCAAAGATTTTATTCGAGAATCAATAGAGATAAAAATAATGTAATCACAAAAGATACTGTTAATAAGATTTTAGGGGAAAGTGAGCATGATGCATACAACATATTATTAATGCATACTCCTCTATTTTTTGAAGCGTATGAAGCATGGGGAGCAGATCTAACTTTAGCAGGACATATCCATGGTGGGATGATTCGACTTCCTTTTTTGGGGGGAGTTTTTTCTCCTTATTTAGAACTATTTCCTAAGTATTGTTATGGAAAATATGATATCAATAATTCCAGCATGATTATTAGTGCCGGATTGAGTGCTGGCACAACTGCACTAAGATTGTTTAATAGACCAGAAATAGTTTCGATAACACTTCATTCCAAATAAAAAGAATTGTTAAAAATATTGAGAGGTAAGATGTACAATGAAAAAAGTAGCATTTTATACACTACGGTTGTAAAGTGAATACGTATGAATCTAATGTGATGGCGGAACTTTTTAAAGAAGAGGGATATGAAATTGCTGATTTTGAAGATTTTGCAGATGTGTATGTCGTAAATACTTGTACTGTAACAAATATGAGCGATAGAAAATCTAGACAAATTTTAAGGAGAGCAAAAGAGATCAATCCCAATAGCATATTATGTGTAGTTGGATGCTATGTTCAAGTAAATAGTGAAGAGCTTGCTAAGTTGGAATACATAGACATTTTACTAGGAACGAATGATAGAAGAAATATTGTAAAATATGTGAAAGAATTTGAAAAATGTGGTCAAAACACGGATGTTACATCCAGTGCTGTTATAAGTAAAAAAATAAATGCTGTTTCAGATATTATGAAAAGGCAAGAATATATTGAGTGGGGAGGAACAGCTTATACTCCCCATGCAAGAGCTGAAATTAAAATTCAAGATGGATGTGATAGATTTTGTACATACTGCATTATTCCTTACGCAAGAGGTCCTGTTAGAAGCAGAGAAAGTAGTGAGATAGTGAAAGAAGTCGAAAGACTGGTGCAGTTTGGCATTAAAGAAATAGTTATTACAGGAATTCATATTTCTTCATATGGAAAAGACTTAAAATCTGAAGAATCATTAATTGACGTGTTAGAAAAAGTAAATTCTATCAATGGAGTTGAGAGAATTAGGCTTGGTTCTCTTGAACCTTTAATTATTACAAATGATTTTATTACTAGACTTAAAAAATTAGAAAAAGTATGTAATCATTTTCATTTATCGTTACAAAGTGGTTGTAATGAAACCCTAAAGAGAATGAATAGAAGATATTCAGTTGATGACTTTAGAAATATTGTAAAAATAATCAGAGATAATATTGAAGATGTTGCATTGACTACCGATATTATTGTTGGCTTTCCAGGAGAAACTGAGGAAGAATTTAATGAAACCTATGAATTTTTAAAAGAGATTTGTTTTTCTAAAATGCATGTGTTTAAATATTCACCAAGAAAAGGCACAAAAGCAGCTAGTTTTCCTAATCAAGTGGATGGAAATATTAAGTCAAAGAGAAGCGATATTTTGATTCAGTTGTCTAATAAAAACGAAAAAGATTTTGCAAGTCAATACATTGGTAAACAGATTGAAGTTCTTTTCGAAAATGAGGAAGAGGGACATACTTCAAACTACATAAAAGTGATAGAGGAAACTAAAAAACAAAAAGCGGGAAATATAAGGGTTGTTACACCTAAAAAATATCAGGATGGAAGTTTATATTGCTAGGGAAAATATAGATTTCAATAAAACAGTAAAAAGGCTAAGTCATTAAGACTCAGCCTTTTTTGCTTCTAAAATTGCTGCCTCGATGGCAGATACTTCATTCAGCCACCTATTACATGTGGTGACGAGTTGCTCATCTATTGAGTCAAAATCCTCCTTCGAGATTTTTTGATATGTAGAACTAACTTCTCTATGAGATATAAAGGAGAGTTCTCCTTTTTCGTTATAGAATTGTAGTATTCTTATGTCCGCATGAAGATGATCCCAATTCAGAAATTCTTTTTTGGGGTAATTAATGCCTTCAATTTCGGATATGGTAGTATACAGTCTATCGATTGCTTTTCGAAAAAGATCGAAATGCTCTAACCGTTCTTCAGGAGACATTGCAAGAAATTCTTGGAGTTGTCTCTCGCTTTTTTTTAGTCGTTCAAAAGGAAAATAGTAATTCTGTTCCTTTTTAGTAATTCTGTGATTTAGAAAGAAAAATACCCCAAATGTTATGACTACTACACAAATGACGAATTCCAACATCTTACCAAACCTCTTTAATTAGATTTTTTTGAAAGCTGGCAACCCAGCCAAGGAGCATTCTTATCGTTGAATTTATGGAATGGTTAAGCGCATGACGAGGGCTAAAGACTTCCTGATTGTTCACCCAGGCTTGACCAATGGCTTCATTACCAATCTTGATGTTTTCAGGATAAGGGAGCGTACTTCCATCCCTAAGCATAATAAGATTACACGTCTTAGGAAGGAGATCAATGGGTGTTCTATAGAGCTCTCCGTCAAAAACACATATGGTGCAGATGTAACCTGCTTGGTAATGAGAAAGTTCCGTGTTCAGCGAATCAATGTAGGAAAAAGGAATATTGCGGTGAGCAGCAATTACCTTCTTAAAGGATTTCAAGTTTTCGTAAATCCGATCAGCCTTCTGGGAGTAGTTGTCGATATTGTTTATAGTCAAAAGTTGCTTGAGATTGCTCGTGATATCCGTCAAAATTCCATTATCCCGAATAGTCTTCCTAAACTGCAAGTTTTTCATTCAAAAAACCTCCTATGATAACATAAAATTTCCCATAGGGTATTATAGCATTTAATTTACATAAAATCAACGTTTTTTATAAAAAAGATGATTTTTGTAAATGAATATGATATAATACATCATAATTGTTTTAAAAGGAGTGCGATTGAATATGGATTATAAGAAGAAGATTGCAGAAAAAATAGCACAATTAGTAGATATTAATGAAAACGAGTTGAGAGAATATATTGAAATACCTCCTAATAAAGACATGGGAGATTATTCTTTTCCATGTTTTAGACTTGCCAAGGTGATGAAGAAATCTCCTCAAGTGATTGCAGAAGAATTAAAGAGCCAGATTAAGTTAGATGATATCATTGAAAAAACTGATGTTGCGGGAGGATATTTAAACTTTTTTATCAATAAGACTTCTTTTGTTGAAAATACATTGAAAGAAATTGCTAAAAAAGAAAATGATTATGGCAAGAGTGAAATTGGAAAAGGGCAAACGATTGTAATTGATTATTCTGCTCCTAATATTGCGAAGCCATTTCATGTTGGTCATTTACGTTCAACAGTAATTGGTGGTGCTTTGTATAAGATATATCAATACTTAGGATACCATGTTATTGGAATCAATCATCTAGGTGACTGGGGAATGGGAGTATGTAAGACGATAGCTGGTTATGAAATGTGGAAAGAGGAATATGATTTTTCTATTTCTCCAATCAATGCTATTGCAAAGATCTATGCTAGATTTAATAAGGAAGAAAAAGAGAATCCAAGTATCACAGATAAAGCTAGAAATGCACTTCAAAGACTTGAAGCAGGTGATGAAGAGACAGTGAAACTTTGGAAATGGATCATATCTATTAGTATCGAATCATATAATAAAATATATGACTTAATCGGCTGTAAATTTGATTCTTATAACGGTGAAGCGTTTTACAATGATAAAATGGATCGAGTGATTAAAATTCTAGAGGATAAAAATTTGCTTGTGGAGAGTGAAGGCGCTAAAGTTGTTATGATGCCTGATAATATGCCTCCATGCATCATCATTACCTCTGCTGGAACAACCATTTATGCTACTCGCGATTTAGCAGCTCTTTTATATAGAATAGATAACTATCATTTTGATAAAGCACTTTATGTTGTTGGAGGGGAACAATCTCTTCATTTTAAACAAGTGTTTAAAACGCTTGAATTGATGGGATATGAGAAATATGCCAAAAACTGTGTGCATATTCCTTTTGGACTAATATTAAATGAAAATGGTGAAAAAATTGGTTCTAGGAAAGGAACTCCAATCACTCTTGAAGAAATTTTTAATGAAGCGATAGAAAAGTCTTTACAAATTATTGAAGAAAAAAATAGTGAATTAGAAAATAAAGAAGAAGTTGCGAAAAAGGTTGGAGTAGGTGCTATTATTTTTAATGATTTAGCGAATAACCGTATTAAAGATGAAATTTTTGATTGGAAACAAATATTAAACTTTGCTGGTGAAACTGGACCATACATGCAATATACTTATGTGAGAACGCAAAGCATTTTAAGAAATGCTAACTGCGAAATAGATTCTAATGTAGATTATTCAAAGCTTTTAGATGATGAAGCAATTGATGTTGTAAAAAAATTAAAAGAGTTTCCAAATATTATCATAGCATCTGCTGATAAAAATGAACCATCTCTTATCTCTAGATATTTAATAGATTTAGCACAAAGTTTTAGCAGATTTTATAATGAACATCATATTATTTGTGAAGATAAAAATACTCAAAATGCAAGATTGATGCTTACAAAGGCTGTTGGCATTACAATTAAAAATGGATTAAACATTTTAGGAATTGAAACACCTGAAAAAATGTAATGTCATATATAGGAGGATAATTATGAATTTTGATGATTGTAAAATATTATTAGAAAAACACGGGCAAGAACATTTACTTAAGTTTTATCATGAGTTAACTCAAGAAGAGAAAGATTGTTTATTATCTCAAATCAGTAAAATCGATTTTGAATTAATGGATTCTTTATATAAAAATAAAGATGTGTTTGAAATTGAAGATAAGGAAATATCTAATATTAATGCAGTTGACAAACAAAGAATCAATAAAGAAAAATATGAAGAATTGGGAATAGCACACATAAAAAATGGAGAACTTGCTGTATGTTCCATGGCAGGAGGGCAAGGCACTAGACTTGGTTTTAATGGACCTAAGGGAACTTTTATGCTTGATTTAAAAGAACCTATTTCTATTTTTGAAATTATTATCAATAAGCTTAAAGATGCTTATCGCCAGTATGGAGTTTTAACTTATTGGTATATTATGACAAGCATTCAAAATCATGATGAGACAGTTAAGTTCTTCGAAGAGAATCATTACTTTAATTATGATAAAGAACATATTATATTTTTCAATCAAGGAGAACTTCCATTATTAGATGAAACGGGGAAAATAGCTTTCAAGGATAAAGCACACATATTTATGGCGCCTGATGGAAATGGTGGAATATTCGAAGCATTAAAATGTGAAGGAATTATTTCTCATATGAAGCAACATGGTATCAAATATTTGGCAATAGGCAATGTAGATAATATTTTAATTAATATGATTGATCCAATCTTGATTGGTTTAATGGTTGAAAAAAATGTTGAGCTTGCACCAAAATCATTTATGAAACCCTCTCCAGAAGGAAAATGGGGTGTACTTTGTAAAATGAATGGTAAATTAGGTGTTATAGAATATACAGAAACTCCTAAAGAATTGAGAGAAGCAAGAAATGAAGAGGGAGAGTTGGTTTTTGGTGATGCTTATTTGGGATGTAGCTTTTTTGATATTGATTTACTAGAAAGGATTGCAATAAAAAAATTACATTTACATGCAGCATCTAAAAAAAATATTGTGTTGGATAATATGGAAAATAAAAAAGAACTAAATACATACAAATTTGAAGCTTTTATTTTTGATTCATTTAGTGAAGCAAAAGATGTTCTTGTTTTTAGAGTAAACAAAGATGAAGAATTTGCACCTATTAAAAATAAGGAAGGTGATGAAAGCCCAAAAACTGCAATAGAACTTTATAAAAAATTTTATCAATTAGACTAAATTTTCCAATATATTACAAATATATTACAGTTTTGTGAATTTTTTGCAAAATGCTTGCAACTTCTATTTTTTGATTTTATAATAAAAGTATACAATATATTAATTATATTAGAGGAGGATTCGAATGAAGAAGTTTATTTTAGTTTTATGTTTTATTTTAGGTTTAAGCAGTTTTTGTTTTGCTGCTTCTGAAAACGTTACTGTTCTAATCAATAAGCAAGTAAAAGTTTCATTTAACGAAGAATTGCAAGAATTCCAAAATGTAAAAGGAGATAGAGTTTATCCTATTACTTTTGAAGGAACAACATATTTACCAATTAGAGCTATTTCATCTTTATTTGGTTCAGAAATTAAATGGGACGGAGAGACAAATAGTGTTTATCTAGGAGAAGGAGAATTAGATGAAACATCTGCTAGAGGTGTTGAAGAATTTGTTGGAGCTTCTAATGAAGAAGTTGAAGTACTATTAAATGAAGATATCGCTATTTATTTTGGCGGAGAAGTTCAAACATTTACAGATGTTAATGGAAAAGTTGTATATCCATTGTCTTATGAAGGAACAACATATCTACCAGTAAGAGCCGTATCAAATTTATTTGGTCTTTTGATTGACTGGGATGGAGAACAAAATGCGGTATTAATTAGCTATGCTGACATTGAAGATGTTTCTGGTGATGAAAATTCATACGATGAAAATCTTGAAGCAGTGTTAGATGAAGAACTTTCAGGTGAAACAGTATTAGATGAAGAACTTTCTGATGGCGAAGAAGCTATTGTTATTGATAATGAAGTTTATACTTATGTTGATGATAATGGAAAGGATATTTATTACTACTACAATGAAGACGGTGATGTATTTTTCTATTTCTTTGATGAAAATGAAAATGTAATTCATTATTATTTTGATAGTGAAGGTAACATTGTATATTCTGAATAATTAATAAGATTGTAAAAAGAGTGTCCCGAAGGACACTCTTTTTAGTTCTTAGAAGTTATTTTTTAATAAATCCGTTATAGACATATTTTGTTTCATTTACCATTACAAATGCTTTTTCATCAAGACTTTGTATTAATTTCCTAAAATCTTTTAGTTTATTATTTTTTATTTCTGAAAATATCATATATTTTTCACCAGAAAAAGTTGTTGGTTCACTTTTAATTACTGTAAGTGCATATCCAGCATCTTGAATTTTTTTGATTGCTTCATCATCTTTAGAAGTCATTACAGCTTGTACTTGTATCATACCACCTGAAAGTTTTGCTCCAAATATGGAACCGATGAATGTACCACATGCAAATCCACTAGCATAGGCAAAGGCGACATTTAATGTTTCTACGAAATTGGCTGATTCAAAATTTAGTGCTTCTTTTACAATTAAAAAATAGATAAGTCCTTCTATAATTGAAATTCCGGCAACTGTAAATGATTTTCCTTTAACGGTATACACAGTTCTAATACTAGCAAGTGACATATCAACAATTCTACATACAAATATTTTTAAGCATAATATAATTAGTTCCATAAAAACCCCCTAAATATAGTATCTTTTATTATATAAATAGATTCTATATTATTATTTAGAAAAAGTAAATATTTAATTGATAAAACTGTTTTAGTTTGATAATATTGTGGTAGTGTGATAAAACATTATTTGGCATTTATTAGTAATGTGAATAGTTGTTTTATCATGCTTTAATTGATAGAACAATGGATGGTGAAATTTTATGGGCAAACAAATTTGGAAACCAGGAACAATGATATATCCTCTTCCAGCTGTTATGGTAACTTGCGGTAATATGGAAAACTCTAATATTATAACGGTTGCGTGGACAGGTACAATTTGCACAAATCCAGCAATGACATATATTTCTATACGACCAGAAAGATATTCTTACCATATGATTAAAACAAATGGAGAATTTGTTATTAATTTGACCACAAGAGATTTAGTATATGCAACAGATTGGGCTGGAGTAAAAAGTGGAAAAGATTGCAATAAGTTTGAAGTACTAGGACTTACAAAAGAGAAAGCATCTATTTTAAAAGTTCCACTAATAAAAGAATCTCCCGTTAATATAGAATGTAAAGTTAGGGAGATAAAAGAACTTGGCTCTCATCATATGTTTCTTGCAGAAGTGGTTGCTGTTAATGCGGATGAAAAGTACTTTGATGAGAATAATAAATTTTGTTTAGAAAAAGCAAATTTAATCACATACTCTCATGGCAAGTATTTTGAACTTGGAAAAGAACTAGGAAAATTTGGCTTTTCGGTAAAGAAAAAGTAATATGTTTTTGGAGGAGAAAGATGCTTGTTAATTATTTTGGTAAGTATATGATAAATACGCAAGAAATAAAAGAAAAATTAAAATTAATTTCTCAATATAATACAGAAAATGCTAGCTTTTTCAATAATACTTTTAAGAATGCTATTGAGTACTTATTTCAGCCTGCTCAATTAGATGCATGTTATTTGATAGATGAAATTCCAAATAATTTAAATAGCGAAACGATAGTAATATACTTTGATAATATGAACGAAAAAAGTAAAGTAGATTCATATGTAAATGAGTTATCTAAAACGATTAAGAAGTTCATTATAGTTGGAAACCATAGAAATAGAATCATTACGAATAAAATTATATGCGTTAATATAAAATCAATTTTAAATATAGTTAACTATGTACGTGGCAATGAAAAAATTCAATTCGGATTTCATATTAATGCAATAAACTATGAAAAATATTACTATGATAGAATGAATGTATTTTTCTTAAATGCTTTGAATGCGTTATATCATTTTCCAATGGAGGATTTGGAAAATGATGTAGAGAAAGTGTGCACGGATATATTGTTAGATAGAAATAATTTTCAGTCTCATTATTTTATAGATGATGCAAAAATTGAATTAAAAAAGATGCTTGTATTATATTATAAAATTTTGAAGAAAATAGGAAAAGAAAGATTACAAAATGAGTTTATGTTTTATCATATAGAGGGAGAATTGTCTGACATGAATATTGCAATGTTAAATTCGATTTCTGAGTTGATTTATGTATATCATTTAGAAGAGAATGAAAAAATATTATCGTATGTGTATGATAATATTTCAAGACAAATGTTAGAGGAAGCTAAAAAATTAAACTATTGCAACTTTTTGAATAACACTTGTGTTGGTATGCGATATACTGATAATTCGTTTCCTAACTCTGAGGAGAATGGATGCTGTAATAATACATATAAGGATAAAGGAAAAAATTGTAGATATATGAAAGATGATCATTCCTGTTCCATTTCTTCTATCTCATGCAGAGTATTTACTTGTCAATATTTACAAAATAGGGGAATTGATCATTCATTGTGGCAATATCCATTAATCGATTGTGTGTTTAAAAAATTGGCAAGAACAAAAATAATATACGATTTCTTTACTCCTAAGGAGGTTATGATGAAGAAATTGAAACATGGGATTATTTAATAATACGTTTTGAATGAATGAAGGGGGAAAAATGAAAGTATTAGATTTAATTAAGGCTTGCACAGATTTAGGCGTAAACAAAGATGGAGCCGAATTAGCACCGAATATTATTTGTGAGAATGTGAATATAGATAAAATTAATAAAATCTATGAAGTCAAAAAAGAAGAATGTATGAAAGAGTTAGATGTTAATAATAAAAAGAAAAACATCGATTCTATTAATAGATTTAATCAAGAATTATATCATACGGTATGTAAGAGTATTGAAAATGGAAAAGTACCAATTACAATTGGGGGAGATCACAGCATTGCAATTGCCACTTGTTTGGCAAGTAAAAAGTATTTTGGCAATATTGGATTAGTTTGGTTTGATGCACATGCTGATTTTAATACGTTTCATACGACAATTACGGGAAATATACATGGATTACCATTTGCAAGTGTTGTTGGACAAAATGGAAATGAGCTTACCCAATTTTTTGAAGGAGAATATTTTAATCCTCAAAAATGTGTTTTAATTGGCGCAAGAAGTATAGATTATCCGGGAGAATATGAAAATTTGAAAAAGGCTGGAATTAATGTATTTACAACAAAAGATATTAAAGAACGTGGAGTAAAAGAAATATTTGAATCGGCTATTCAAATTGTAACTAATGGAACAAATGGTTTTCATTTAAGTATTGATACTGATGTTATTGATCCAAAGGAAGCTCCTGGCGTTTCAGTTCCCGAGGTGGAAGGAATAACCAAAAATGAATTTATAGAAATGATTAAACTGTTTATGAATTATAAAGAAGAAATAAAAACAATTGATGTTGTTGAGTACAATCCGAAGTATGATATTGATAATATCACTTTAAATGTGGTTAATAAAGCAATAAATATGATTGAGGATTCTTTTTGATTTCGATGAGAAAGTATATTTTTCCCTCCAGTACAATATAAATTACTAGGAGGGATTTTATATGAAAAGATGGATATGTTTAGTGTTGTTTATTTTAGGCATCATGTCTGCTTGTGTATATGCAGTATATAATTTTGAAACTGTTCCAGTATGGTCAAAAGATGTGGCAATAGAAACGTTTAGTCAAATTAAAAATAAGGTGGAGTTAGGAATTGATTCTGAAAGTGCAATTTTGATGGATGAGGATTCAGGAACTATTTTATATACGAAAAACGAACATGAAAAATTAAGACCAGCGAGTGTTACAAAAGTGATGACGATCTTATTACTGATGGAGGCATTAGATAGAGGCGATGTAAAATTAACGGATGGAGTACCATGTAGTACACGAGCAAGACAAATGGGAGGCTCTCAAATTTGGCTTAATGAATCAGAGGAACTAACAGTAGAGGAGATGCTAAAGGCGATTACTGTTGTTAGTGCAAATGATTGCTGTGTAGCTGTTGCAGAATTTTTAGGTGGTACTGAAGAAGCATTTGTACAAAAAATGAATGAAAGAGCAAAAGAATTAGGAATGAATGATACAACGTTTAAGAATAGCCATGGGATTGATGAAGAGGGACATCTAACATCTGCGTATGATATAGCGATTATGAGTCGAGAATTAAGTAAGAATCATCCTGATATCCATAAGTATACAACTATTTGGATGGATACTTTAAGAGATGGGAAATCTCAATTGGTTAATACGAATAAACTTGTTAGATTTTATTCAGGATGTACAGGACTAAAAACAGGTTCTACTTCTTTGGCATTATTCAATTTGTCTGCAACTGCAACGCGTAATGATTTAAATTTAATTGCAGTAGTGATGAAAGGACCAACTTCACAACAACGTTTTGATGATGCGAAAGCGTTACTTGATTATGGTTTTGCAAATTTTAGTAATAAAGTGTTAATTAAAAAAGATGAGTCGGTAACTAAGTTAAAAATAGACAAAGCAAAAGTACCAGAAGTAGAAATAGTTGCTGGAAATGATTTAACGGCTTTGGTAAATAAAGGGGATGAAAAAAACATTACAACAGAGATTGTAATAAATGAAAATATCAAAGCACCATTAGAATATTACGAACCAGTGGGGATAGAAAAGTGCTATTTAAACGATGAATTAATAGGCGAAATTAATTTAGTAACAAAAGAAAAAGTAGAAGCAAAGAAATGGGGAAACTTCTTTAGTGAACTTTTGAGTAAAGGATATCGATTGGGAAGATAAAAATCTGAAATCTATACAAAAAATAAAAAGAGACCACAATATTAAAATCTTAATATTGAAGGTCTTTTTTATGGCGAAAATCATTTGAAATAAAATATTACATAAATGTTACATTTCTTTTACATTTTGATTAAAACCGACGATTTTCTTGAATACCTCAGCTTACTATGTTAAACTTATATTTAGTTAAACTATGTTATAGAGGAGAGGATTGTATTATGATGATAGGACCAATGAGGAAAAAAGTTATTACTTCTTCAGTTGTAACGGCAATAATTTTAATTATTATTTTTGTTGCGCTTGCTTTCGTATATATTTCACAAAATAATAAAACAATTAGTGAACTTAAACAAAAAGGTGAAGTAGTACAAAGATACGTATTTACAAAAGATTTAACAGCAGGAACTGTTATAACGGCAGAAGATATTAAATATGTTGATGTAAAAGGGGAGAGTGCACCTCTTAATTCGTATGAATATAGAGAAAGTGTTGTTAATGGAAAGAAAACAGTTGTAGATAGAAAAAATAGTATTATTGGAAAAAGACTTAAAGTAAACGTTAATGAAAAAACAATTGTTACAGAGTCTCTATTTTTCGAGGACGATAAAATGCCTAATTTAGATACAAGATTGCAAGAGTTTAACATGATTACTCTTCCAAGTGATTTAAATGTTGGGGACTATATTGATGTTAGAATTCGCTTTGCTACTGGTGAAGATTTTTCAGTACTAGTTGGTAAAGAAATAAAGTCATTTGGTGCAACAGGTTCACAAAGTAATACAATATTCTTAAAATTAAGTGAAGAAGAAATTGTTAGAATGAGCAGTGCTATTATTGAATCATATATAAATGATGGAATCATGTTGTATGCAAACAAATATGTAGATCCAGCGAATCAATTATTTGATTATGACTATATTGATTTAGTTGAAGAATATGAGAAAGTTAGATACGTAAGTACGGACACATACAACATCGTCTCAGGAGAAATGGTTAGCGGAACTTCAAAAACTGAAAGATCGGATGAAGCAATTGCTGGATTATTAGGAATAGAAGTTGCTGATGTTAGAAACATTAAGAATGCAATTGCCAGTGAAGATGAAACTACATTAGAACTATATAAAAACAAACTTGTTACTAAGGAAAAATCAATTGTTCCTACTTATCCTGTGAAACTTGAGGTCGCTACTTTAATCAAAAATAATCCTAATATTTTAAGTGAAGTAAAAGCAAAATATGATGTTGAATCTTTAATAAGCGAGAGAGAAAACTTGCCAAATACAGATATAGTAACGAAAGATCAATATACTGGAGAAGAAAAGAATTATGATGATCACATTAATCATGTTAAGGAAAAATTAGATAAAGAAATTTCAGCACAAAGAACGGAAAGACAGGAATACTTATTGAAATTATTATCTAAGCAGCAAACAGCGAATAGTACTGATAAGAAATAAGGAGGAATTCTAAATGAAATGCATTGGTTTTGTAGGCAGTGTTGATAAAACGGAACTTGTTATGTATGTTGCGAAAATGCTTGCAACAATGGGTAAGAGAACAATCTATATAGATGCTACATCTACTCAAAAAACGAGATATATTATTCCGACGATATTTGGAATTGAAGAGGAAAATCAATATGTGGTACAGCATGATGGCGTTGAATTCGCCATCGGCTTTACCAATATGCTTGAATTAAAAAAATATTTTTTGTCGAAAGGTGAAGACTTTACAGAGTTTGAATACGTTTTAGTAGATACTGATATGAATGAAATGTGTGAGGAATATGACTTAAAAAGTGCAAATAGCTTGTTCTTTGTATCGTCATATGACAAGTATCATATAAAGAAGGGTGTTAGTTTATTACAGTATATGTGTGCCGTTAAAAGAAAAGTTGATCCTGATGCTCAGCTTGCTTTGACGAAGTTATTATATTATAGTGATGTTAATACTGCGGACAGTAGATTTATTGAAAGTCAAACAGAAAATCTTCCATTATTATGGGTACATAATACTGTGAATTTCCCGTATGATCAAGGAGATTTGTCAATTAATATTCAAAATCAATACAGTAATAAAATTGATGTTAGAAATTTATCTAACGCATATAAAGATGCCATTATTAATACTGTATCAGCCATTACAGGTGATGAAAAAAATGTGCTTAAAAAAGTTATGAAAAATGTAGCAAATACAGCAAAGTTTTCTAGGTAATTTAAAAAGGAGGAGTTTATAATGCCAATAGTATCTTTTTGGAATCCAGTGGAAAATGCACAAACATCTAATACATCTTCAATTGTTGCGGTTGCATCAATGCTTTTAGGAAAATCTAAATATAAAACTTTAATTACGCAAACGCATTATAATGATTTTACACTTGAATCTGCATTTTTTAATATGGACAAGCTTGGAAATAAAGGTAATTTAGATATTGCTGATACAGGTGTAGATGCATTGGATAGACTTTTGAGAAGTAACAAGTTGTCTCCAGAAAGTATATCTAACTATACTAAAATAATATATAGAGGCGGAATATTGGAATTATTATATGGAACATTTAAAAATGACTTGGATTCGTATTCTAGAATTTTAGAAACATTTCCTTTAATTATCGATTATGCAAATCAATTTTATGACATTGTTTTGGTTGATTTAAATAAAGGCACATCGAATCAGGATATCAATAAAATTCTTCAAAAGTCAGATTTAATTGTACTAACTATGAGTCAGAGTATGCTTGTATTGAAAAAAGTTTTTTCGGTTATGGAAAATTTAAAAATTTTGCAAGAAAAGCCTGTCATTCCTGTTATTGGAAAATATGATAGATTTTCTAAATTTGCAGATAGAAATATTGCCAGAGCATTTAACTACAAGAAAAAGATGTATACAATTCCATATAATACGCAATTCTTTGATGCATGCAATGATGGAACGTTAGCAAAGTTCATGCTTGAAAATAGGAAAGCGGATCCTGCTATTGATAGGAATGGTTTCTTTATTAGTGAAACGGAAAAATTAGTTGATGCTATCATTAGTAGTATTGAATCAAAATTGATCGATAGATAACCTTTTAGAAAGGTGGTTAAATTGTATGTTTTTGAACTACGCAATTATATTTTTGATTATAGGTGCTTTAGTTGGATTTATCATCTATATATTTACAAAGAGTGATTCAGGACCCACAACGAAACTAAATAAAGATGGAAGAACATACACTGTTGAACAAATGACAAATTTTATTAAAGCTCGTATGGATGAAATTACAAGAACGAACCTTTATGATATAGGTCTTTCAGAAGAAGAATTAAGAAGAAGAAAAAACAAAAAGTATGAGCTTAAAAAGGCGTTAAAAGGATGCACATATGGAGATGTCAATGATAAAAAATATGTAAAGGAATTGATATTTGATTTACTTCATAGAGAATACGGAGTAAATCAAGTAAATATTACTTCAGCTATTGACTTTGATAATGTAGAAAAGCTTTCTACCATTGATAAGTTTGACATTCTAATTTATATGTACAAGCAACAGTATGGTTATAATGCTTTAGGTGAGCTTATTAAAAAGTATCATTTGGATGATTTGAAAACAATTTATGGTGCTGCCACTCCATCATATGTTATTACTCCTGAAGAGATTGATGACATATTTGAGCAGGAATATGACTATTTATCTTTTGAAGATAGACTAAATATTCTGTCTCAAAGAATTTACCAAAATTATAAAGGATTTAGTGTCATTGATGAAGTTAGAGATATGAACATAGATGGTGTATCTGGTGGTGTATCTGGTTTACCAGAATCATTCATGTATCAGGTTGCACAACTTGGTGACTATATAAAACAAACAAATGAAAAAACAGTTCCAAGAGCTTATGATAGTGTTTGGATATTCTATCATGGTAAATCTATTCAGATGGCTTGTTTATCATTTGGCTCATATGCAGAACTTAGAAGAGTGTGTCAAAACATTTATAAATATAATAATCCAGGACAATTATCTGATACGAATGGATACAAAATTAATGAAATGAAAGATGGTTCTCGTGTTGTTGTTGTTAGACCAAGTATGTCTGAATCTTGGGCATTCTTTGTAAGAAAGTTCGATACTCCAAATGCTGTACTAGAAAACTTAGTAAGACAACCTGGAAAAGATTTTGTAATACCTTTGTTAAAATACTTAGTAAAAGGTGCCAGAGTTACTTCTCTTACAGGTGAACAAGGTTGTGGTAAAACAACAATGCTAATGGCTATGATTAAGTATATTTATCCGACACTTAACATAAGAGTACAGGAAACCGCATTCGAATTACACTTAAGAAAAGTTTATCCAAATAGAAACATTTTGACATTTAGAGAAACGGATACTGTTTCAGGACAAGAAGGTTTGGACTTGCAGAAAAAGACTGACGGTGCTGTTAATATCCTTGGTGAGGTTGCAACTGATGAGGTTGCAGCATGGATGATTCAGATGGCACAGGTTGCTTCTAAATTTACCATTTTTACGCACCATGCTAAAACATTTCCAAACTTAATTTTATCACTTCGTAACTCTCTACTTAAAATTGGTATGTTCAATAATGAAAAAGTTGCAGAGATACAGGTTGTTAATGTAATGAACTTTGATGTTCATCTTAAGAAAGCATATAGTGGTGAAAGATATATAGAAAGAATTACAGAATGTATTCCTGTAAAAGAAAAAAATGAGTATACGTTTGATCATAGAAAAGAAACAACTATGGAAGGAAAGATGGATAAATTTATTGATAATGCAACGCATTATTTTACCAAAATTACTGAAACAGAGACATATATTTGTAGAAACATTATTGAATATCATGATGGGGAATATGTTGTCACAAATAGAATTTCAGATGAAAATATTGCAGAAATGAGAGAGAACATGTCTGAAGAAGATAAATTTGCATTTGATAAATTTATTGATGAATACTTTGATGTTGCACCTACAAGTTCAAAGAGAAGAGTTGTAGAATAAGTTATTAATCAAAAAGGAGGTTAAAGATGGATCGTAATGTTTTACTTCTATTAATATTTATACCGCTTGTGTTGTTCATGTTTGTATTAATAGCTTTTCTTATTATTCAAAAAAGAAATAAAAAAGATCAAAGCGTAGCTCTTCAGAAAATGCTTGCTTCTAGTGGCTCAGGTATGTCGGCTGGTGCGACTCTTCAAAAGATATACAATAAACTTGTTTCAATACCGATTATTAATCGATATGTCTATAAAATTAGACGTAGGCTTGAACTTTTACATGATGATGATGAATACACGATTAGGAATGAAGCAGCAAAAATATCACTTAGGTCAATTCTTCTTGCTCTTGTTGCATCTATAATATTAGCTTATATCAATAGAGAAGATTTATTTATGATGATAGTTTCTTTAATTGGTGTAGTCGTTGTAATAGAAAATATGACAGATATGATGGTAAATAAGATTGAAGATTCACTTTTAAAGCAACAATTGGAGCTATTTTCGGAAGTACGACATGCATACCATGAAACAAATATGGTTGAAGAAGCTTTATATGAAGCATCTTTAATAGAAGAAATGGAAGTAATTGTTCAAGCAGATAAGATATATGATATATTGATTTCTGCTGAACCTGAATTAGAACTTGAGAAATATTATGATGTTGCTCCTAATAGATTTTTAAAAGCTTTTGCTGGAATATCATATTTAACAAAAGAATTTGGTGATAGGAGAGTTAATGGTATTTCACTTTATCTTAAGAATATGAATAATATTACTCAAGAATTACAACTAGAAATATTAAAGCGTGATAAATTAGATTACTTGTTTAAAAGTTTAACGTACATATCACTTGCTCCGATATTATTTATCATTCCACTTAAAAATTGGGCAATGAATTCATTTGAATCGACAAGAGATTTTTATGAGGGAGCAGGAGGATATTTAGCACAGCTGGGCTTACTTGTATTGATTTTCTTATGTTATTCAATGTTGAAAAGAGTAAAAGATAATGGCGATAGAGTAAGGGCAGTGGAAGATAAGGAAGACCCTTGGCAGGAGAAGGTTTATCGACTTCCAATTATGGAACAATTAATAGACCAATTAATGCCAAATGCAACAAAAAAAGAATATGTAAAAATACGTAATTTATTAAAAGAAACAAATTCAAGACAAAAAATGGAGTGGCTATATGTTAATCGAGTTGTATGGTGTGTGGTTGGCTTCTTTGCTTCTATTTTTGTAATAAGCCAGGTACATAGTATTACTATTAACAATATTCTATATAGCACAACCACGGAAGGTTCAGTATTTGGACAGTTGTCTGAGGAAGATAAAAGGCAACGGTGATATGCTTTCTGCTTTTGATAGATATTTTGTTAAAAATCTTGCTGAAAATAATGCAATTTTAAATTCAGTTAGACATGATTCAAAGGAAGAGGCAATCGCTAACATTGCTAATGAGATGATTCGAATTAACAATGAACCACTTTCCGATGAAAGAGCCACTTATCTAGCCAAAAGAGTTGAAAAAAAATTAAAAATAAAAGATGTACAAGCAGTATCAGCGAAAGCTTCCATTCAAAAAGCAATTTTGGATTCGCATATTGAAATGCCTAGAAAAGATTTTGTGGCAACACTTGCTGATAAGATATATGACAAAGCATGGTCAAGAGAAGCAGGTAGAGATGTACAAAAAGGTGTGGTTACGGTAGATGACATTAAAGAAGCAATTGTTGAAATATATAGCGTTCCACTAACTCTTGAGCAAGCAAACACGAATGCTGAAAGAATATATAATAAGTTACAATTATATGGTAATGAATATTTTAAATGGGTAGAAGTTTTAATTGCAATATTCATAGCTTATGCAATGTATTATATGCCAATTGTGATATTAAAATTCCAAAGAAAAATGAGAGCAATGGAAATGGAAGATGAAGTTATGCAATTCCAAACCATTATTTTAATGCTAATGTATATTGAAAGAATTTCAGTAGAATACATTATCGAATGGCTTGCTCGATATGCAAATATCTTTAAGGATCCACTTTTGAAGTGTTTAAATAACTATGAAAGTGGCGCAATTGAAGCATTGGAGGAGTTAAAAGAAGATGCTCCATATAAGCCATTTGTTAGAATTGTTGAGAGTTTGGAATCAGCTGTTGAAAATGTTGCTTTGACAGATGCTTTCGACGAATTAGAAACTGAGAGAAACTTCTTCCAAGAAGTTAGAAAAGAAACAAATGAAAGATTGATCAATAAAAAAGCAAAGATTGGTAGAGTCATAGGTTTTGCTCCAATGGTTACGTTATTTGTTGGATATTTGATTTTACCGTTAATTTGGTCTAGTGTTATTGATATGAGTTCTTACTTTAGTCAGATGGGCTCAATGTTATGATTTCAATATTTTAAAATTTATTATAAAATTCAAAAAAAGAAAGGATGATTTTTTATGGATAATGCATCAAAAGCATTAATCATGGCAGGTGCTATTTTAATTTCAGTAGCAATAGTAGGTATCGGTATTTATATTTTCTCAGCAGCAAACAGTATGACAAATGATGCTGTTAACAGTATGGAAAGTACACAAGTTAGCATGTTTAATTCAGAGTTTTATAGGTATGCAAATGAAGGAGATAGTATTTTAGGTACTAGAGCTAAAGAATTATGGAATCATGCTGTTTCAGTGGGCATAACTCCAACAGGTGTCGAGAGTTATGATGCTATTAATAATAGATCTAAGTATACTATTAACTATACTTTGGATTCAACAGGTTCAGGATATATTGGAGGGGTTTCCATTACTGTAAGTGGAATTTAAACTATATTTGTTGTAAGAAATATAGGATTTGAAAGGATTGATTTTCTATGGATAATGCTTCAAAAGCCTTAATCATGGCTGGTGGTTTTTTAATTGGTGTAATGATTATTAGTGTTTCTATGTACATTCTTGCCACTGCAAGAGGTATGGCAAAAGATTCTAATGAACAAATAGAAAGAAGTGCTGCTGAATCATTTAATAGATATTATCAATCCTTTGATAGTACCATCAGCGGAATTGATGCTTTGAACATCTACAATAAAGTTCAAGATGATAATTGGAGGTATGATGTTCAAAGAACGTCTGATCATTATATTGCAATTCAAGGGGATACTTCATTTATTAATTCTTTACTAGAACCGGATGGTGTTAGTAGAATGAGTGAAGAACATTCTTATCTATGTCAAGATAGTGATCAAGATGGATACATTGACACTGTAATTATTTATTAATAGGGATTAGTTAGGAGGTAGAAGTTTGTGGAGAATTTAAGTAAAGCTTTATATTTGGCGGGCTTTGCGTTATTATTTGTATTTGCAGCTTCTACCGCTATTTATTTATATAGTACTTTGATGACATATTTAACTGATGCAACTGCTAGTACGAATATCGAGTATAGAGTTGAGAATTCTAATTCTAGTGTTCCATCAAATTTCAAACGTACTATTACTACTGGAGAAGTATATATCACATTATTTAACATGGAACAAATGCATGTTGAAACATTGGTATTGGATTATGACTATCGTGTGACTGTGGAAGATGTCTCTAGTAGAGATGACAAATTTAAAAATTTTATCAATCATTTACGTACACTTGAAGGAAGTACCTTAACATATTCTGTTTCAGGTTCTACTGTATCGTATACGTCTTAGTTTATGTAGAAAGGAGAAGAGATATTTGGAAGATTCATTAATTGTTATATTTTCAATGATTCTTGCTGTTTTATTAATGTTTTTGTTTCCAATCATGGATACATGGGAAAGGCAAGATGATATTTCATACATGGCTGCATATTCTACTGTTGTTGAATTTGTTGACTCAGCAAGGAACTTGGGTTATATAACTACTAACATGTACTATCAATTTCTACAAAACTTAAATGCAACTGGAAATAGATATGATGTAACATTAGAGCATAGAAGCCGTATTTACGAAGTTAATGCGTATAAAAATACTTATACTAATGAGATTGATACTTTCTTAAATCAAGGGGGATCTACTCAAAATAATAAATATACAATGAAAGCAGGAGATTATTTTTACGTTTCTGTGAAAAATACAAATAAAACGCAATCCACATTATTAAAAGAAGTCTTATATGCTTCACCTCAAGAAACATTTAAAATTGGTGTCCCTTATGGCGGAATGGTTAGAAACAATGGCGCAACGGAAGAGGACACAGTAGGTGATGGTTTTTAATTAGTTTTATACTGTTGAATGATTTCATAAGGAAGGAGGAGCAGATTTGAAAGCACTTCATTGGGCAATTATATTAGTTGCGATTATTGTACCAATTTCTATTGTTTGTAGAAATCTTGTAAATACTAGATTCAGCGCTTTAAAAGATGAAGTGCGAATAAACAATGCAATTGATACTGCAACAAAAGATGCCATCGATCAAATAATTGCAGTAAGTGGATTTGAGTATGATAATGAATTTGGTGATGTGATTAATGTTACGCCTGCGTTAGCACTAGAATCGATTAATACGTTTTTTCATACGATGGCGGTTAATTATAATATTCCTTATAAAATGTCAGATACCACTACCTTAGATGGCGATAGGACAAGTAGTTATATTAAAAACTATTTTGCTTCTTACATTCCTGCTGTTGTGGTAATTGCGTATGATGGCTTTTATATTTATTCCATTGATGAAGATAGTTCGGGTGGATATTATGGATATAAACTTTCTTCAAAAATACCATATACTTTTGATGCTGGAGATTACACGATAGGCTATACTTTAGGAAATGATATTTATTTATATACTCACCCTTCTATGGATGATAATTTTGAAGGAAAATGTTATTCTGGTAGAATCAGTGGTGATAGTATTGATGAAATAATCAGTAAGTATAATGAAGAATTTTTAAGTTTAGGAATTGAAGATCCTGATAGTGTAGCTGCCTTGACAAGTGACATGTCAATTATAGCTTATTCTTTGTATAGTAATAATAAAATAAGAAGTGATATGAGTTATATTTTACCATTTGATAGTAGTGCAGAAGTAGGTTTTTTAGAAGACTATAAAACGGATGAAAATGGAAATACCACAATAGGAGCTTTTCATTCGAATAGGCGAGATATAATTACAAAGATCATTTCAGATAGTTTAACGCAAGAAATAAATGAGCATAATAATTATGCTGATATGGCTGGTATAACGTATAATTTTAATTTACCTACTATTAATCAAGATGACTGGTATAATGCAATTGATGATATTACTGTAATGGCTTTCGTTCAAGGTATTCCAATAGGAACTGCAAAAGGTACTTATTTTAATAGTTTTGCATTAGGTGGTTCTCAAATTGTTAGAGCACAATATTTATATGGAAAAGTATATGAAGAGTCAAGTGTACCACTTTATCATAGAAGAAATTGTCCACTAATCGCAGATGGCTCTTATGAAAATATATTTATTAATCGCGAAGATGCAATAAAAGAAGGATATTATGCTTGTCAATTATGCAATAAATAAAGTTATATTTGTAAAGATACAAATATAACTTTTTTTATATAATAAGAAAGTTATAGAAATTTTTGCTTGTAGCTTGCGAGTAGCGAGCGTTGCAAGCAAAAATTATTACATAAATTCTTTCCTATTATTCAAGAATAATTACATTAGAAAGTGAAGCAAAGCTTCACATATGAAAATCAAAAATCTTTGATTTTTCGATTTTCATTTTTCTTATTAAAAATATTCATTTGTTTTGCATAAAAAATTATATAACTTTATATGCCCATACAGTTACTTCATTGTTTTCACATTTTGCTTTAAACTTGATAGGATAATTGGTATTGTTTACGAATTTAAAATCTAGCCCACTTTGTAAGCTTACAGTAGCGTCTTCACCTTCAGGAACATATGATACGGGTTTACTATGATGATGCCTTTCTGTAATATCAACGTTTTCTATATTTTTGACTACATTATATAAGGTGCTACTAAGCTGACATACTCCACCGCCATAACCTTCACTTTCACTTCCATCATTTAGTAATATTGGCGCTTCCTCAAAGCCATCATCCGGTCCAAAAGGACCAGTAACATCGTTATATGAAAAGGTTTCTGCTGGTTTTAGAATATAATCATTCAGTCTATCACATACTATTTCCAAGTTATTAATTCTTTCATCTGAGCTAGAACCAAGAGAGGTAGAGTAGGTTGCAAGTATATGATTAGATTCTTTTTCATTAGTATTCTCATTTTTTTCCTCTACATTAGTTATATTTTCATTATTTTCTTCTATTGTATTAATAGATGGTTGTTCGTTATTTTCATCTGTCACAAAATTATATTTTTCTACATAATCTTGATAAGTCATTCTTTCACCTTTAACGGAATTATCCGAAAAATTATCATTAATAGAATTGCTTTGTTCTTGTGGTATATTATTATTTTCTTCCGTATTATTTTGACATGAAGCTAGTAGGAATGAGGTAAGTAACATGCTAATTACAATTTGCTTTTTCAAATTTAATCACCTCGTTTATATTTTTTGATTATTTAAAAAAAATATAGATAAAACTTTTCAAAATTTTTTTCCAAATTGCTTGTAAAATTATGTAATCTGATTTATAATGGTTAGGAGAGTAAGAGGGTAGAAAATTTCAATAGAGAAAAATATATAGTAAATGAATGAAAGATTTAGTTTAATTGGAAAGGAGAAGTTTCGATGAAAAAATTCTTATCCAAAAATTGGAAAACAATTTTGATTATAATAGCAGGAATTTTCATTGTTTTGAATATAGTAAATAAATGTATTGCTCCGCATACCTTAGTGGGAGAATATGCTAAGTATGGACCGGATGTGGAAGCTTCAGATTTTAATATAAATGCAGATAAAATAATTAATGAAGTGAAAGAAAGTGCACCAGCAGGGATACCGAATAATATATTTCGAATTGCAGTTATTTTTGCAGTAGGTTTATTAGTAGTCGCAATTATATCTGATATTTCAAATAAAAAGCCAGCACCTAAAAAGAAGTAGAACGTGAGAAAAGAGATGAAAAATCTCTTTTTTTTATTTAATAGGAAAAGTTAAATTATAGAATTTTTTTGTTTTAGGAGAATATTATGCAAATATGGAAAATGAGAGGAGAAAATAAATTTAGATAAAAAATTGGAAAAGGAAACCTAATTTGTGTCGCATTCCATTGCACAAAATAAAGATTTTGCGACAAAATATGTTGGGAACTTTGTAGTTAAAGGTTGATTATATAACTAACTGGCTTTTTTGAATTAATTATAATTTAATTAACATTTCACTGATGTATTACACTTATTTGAATTTTACCATAAATCGCTACATCATTTAATCCTATAAACTCATTTTAATTGTTACTTAGCTTTATTAATTTATTATTGATATTGTATTTTATATTTTGTAATTTATTTTTTTAGTTACTATTATGATTCCATCTATTATTTTAATTTTTAACAATATGTATTTAAAAATCATCAAAATTTATGAAAATTTTAAAATAGTATACTAAAAAATCTATAAAGCTTTAAAATTCTTTAATTTAATAAAAATTAAAAGGTAAAACTATATTACCTCATTCAAAAAAATCGATTTTAGACGATTCTCGTGCGTCGTTTTTTTGAAGAAAAAATATCTAAATTGTTATTTCTAAATAGCTATAAAAATTTTTTAACATTGCACAAAACTATATTTTGTTTTTAAAAGCTAAATATTCTCTTATTTTAATTGTACACTTTAACACCAATTTGGTAAAAAAATTTAAGGCTACACAACCTATTACAACAATTAAGACTGCTCCTAACCAAATAATATTATTATCTAAATGTAATATTTGTTTTTGAATTAAATTTCTTATAATATTGAATATAAGTATATGAACTAAATATATTTCAAATGTATGATTTCCTATAAACCCTAATATTCTTAAAAGGAATACTCCTATTTTTGTTTTTTCCGCTGAATATGATATATATGATATTATTAAGCACAAACCTGGAGTAATTAATAGAAATGGATACCAATATAGGCCAAATTCCCAAAGTCTTTGACTAAAAAAATGATATGCTAATATTAGTAACATAATTCCTAATAGAAATTCTAACATTAATAATAAAAATTTTTTATTGGTAATTTTCTCATTGTTTTCTTCAGCAATTTTAGCAATATACATGCCCATAAAAAATATAGGAATTCTTGTTATTGTAATTATCAATGTGTTTGATTTCCAAAATGATAATGAAAACAAAATTAACATTAATTCTACTATATAGAACATTTTTCTTTTTTTTATTCTCTTTACTAAGCACATAAAATATGGTGCTAATATATATAAAAGCCATAATGCACTTATATACCAATTAAAGTCATTTCCATTACCAGTAAAGTTTTGTATTGCAAAAATGTTTCCTATTATATCATTAAAAGAGATATCTCCCATTATTTTTTCGCATACAATCCATAATACTATAAAACACCAATATGTAGGCATTAATTTTAAAAATCTTTTTTTTATAAATGTCTCTATATTAGAATTTTTAGACAATGAAAAATAGCAACCTAATCCTGAAGCAAATAAAAAAATGTCTACTCCACCATATCCAATTTCCTTTATTGCGTTAATTATTGTATTATTAATAAAAAATCCTGAATGCCTATACATAATCCAAATAATAGCGATAGCCATCCAAATATTTCTATATTTGAATAATTTTTTTACTTCCATCCTACTCTACCTCTTTATTTTTGTATATAACTATATATATTTTATTTATATATATATGAAAAGTCAATGCCAAAACATTTTGTGCAATGTTTCAAATATTTACTTTTCATTTTTTTAGTGATATTCTTATTATAGTATTTAATAAAAAGTTAAATTACCAATTTAAAAACTATACTATTTGGAGGTTGTTATTCTATGTTAATTAATAATGACGATACACCTAAAATTTTAAGAGATTATTTAAATTACAATTCAAATTTAAATAAATCTAAAAATACAATTCATGAATATAAATATGATTTAACTAATTTTTTAAAATATATGAAATGGCTTTCGCTTAACGACAAAAACGTTGAAGTCAGTGAAATCTCAATTAAAGATGTTGATGCAAAGTTCTTAAATGCAATTGATTTAAATGATTTATATGATTATATGACATATTTAAAAGATACTTTTAATGACAAACCTACTACTCGTGCTCGTAAAGTTGCTAGTATCCGTAGTTTCTTTAAATATTTGCATGTTAAGGCTAAACTTATTGATGATAATCCAGCAAAAGAATTAGAGAGTCCAAAACTTGGTAAAAGATTACCAAAATATCTTACATTAGAGCAAAGTACCTCCCTACTCGACCAAGTTAAAAATAAAAAGCCAATTGGTAGACAACATGATAATTCAATTAGGGACTATGCTATGATCACTTTATTTTTAAATTGTGGCATGAGATTATCTGAGCTTATTAGTATAAATATTAATCATATAAAATTTGATGAGAACTTACTTACTGTCGTTGGAAAAGGTGATAAAGAAAGAACGGTATATTTAAATAAGGCTTGCATTGATGCAATTAATGATTACCTTAAAGTAAGACCCTTTGATGATGATGTAATTGATCAAGAAGCTTTATTTTTAAGTGAAAGAAAGCAACGAATTAGTAGACGTAGTGTTCAGCACATTATAAAAGAAAATTTGAAACAAATTAGTGGTGCAGAAAATCTTTCTACTCATAAGTTAAGACATACCGCAGCAACATTAATGTACCAATATGGTAATGTTGATATAAGAGCTTTGCAAGAAATACTCGGACACGAAAGCATTGCTACAACTGAAATATATACTCATGTAGATAATTCACAAATTAGAGATGCTGTTGAAAGTAATCCTCTTGCTAATTATAAACCTGATACACAATAATCATTGAATCATAGTGGTGAACTCTTAGTTCGCCATAATTATCCGTTTGTATAGAAATACAAGGTATTCTATTTACACATTATTATCTGGTACTAATAGTGTTTGTCCAACATATACGATTGAAGAATCTAAGTGATTAAGTTTCTTTATTTCGTATATGTTTTTATTTATATTTCCTCCAAGTTCTGTAGCAATCGTCCAAAGAGAGTCACCTTGACAAACCGTAATATTATTATATTTTTCTTTTTCATGAGAAAAAACCTTATTAATAAACATGTTTGTAAGACATGAAATGATGACAAATAATATAATAAGAAAGGTAATAAATCTTGGCATATTTTTTATTTTCATATAAATCCCTCCATATAGAACTATGATAATTGAAACTTGCTGCAAAAAGAAACGAGTGTTCTTGTTTACAATTAATATAATATACGAACATATATTCTTTGTCAATGCTTTTTTGAAAAAATGCAAAAAAATGTTCGCGATAATATCTTGACCGTATTATGAAAGGATAATGTAATTTTGCTATCCTTTAACAATGGAAATCTTTCGGAAAGGTGGCAGAGTATATAGCAGAAGCCCCTATGAAATACTACCACTTTTTTCATAGGGGCTTTTATGTTTCTTGAATTATTGTTCTACAACAATGAAAGTGCACATCCATGCAACTATCTTCTTGTTATTGAGCAAGTTTCATTGCTTCTTTGGCAATAATGATTTCTTCATTTGTTGCAATAACAAACATTTTTACTTTTGATTCAGGAGTACTTACAATTCCTTCATACATCTCATCTTCTATATTTGTATCATCATATATTATTCCAAACTCTTCTAATCCATCAACACAAGCTTTAACAACATCTGGATTATGTTCTCCTATTCCACCTTCAAATGTAATACAATCTACGTGTCCAAGCACTGCCATGTATGCTCCGATATATTTTCTAATTCTATAGGATAGAACTTCAAGTGCCATAGCAGCTCTTTCATCCCCTTGCTTACGAAGTTCTCTTAAGTCACGAACATCTCCTGTAGAACCAGAAAGTGCAAGAAGTCCAGAATGTTTATTCAAGATATTTAGCATTTTATGAATGTCTATTTCTTCTTTTTCCATAATAAATTCTAAAATAGCTGGGTCTAAATCACCACTACGAGTACCCATTACTAAACCTTCAAGTGGTGTGAATCCCATTGAGGTATCAACGCATTTTCCATTTTTAATGGCTGATATACTTGAACCATTCCCCAAATGGCAAGAAATCATATTTAATTCGTTTTCTGGTTTTCCCATTAATTTAGCAGCTTCATGAGTAACATATTCATGTGACATACCATGAGCGCCATATCTTCTAACACCATGATTTAAATAGTATTCATATGGTATTCCATATAAATAAGCTTTTTCAGGCATTGTTTGATGGAATGTTGTATCAAATACTAATACTTCTGGAATGCCAGGCATTGTCTCCAAGCAAGCATTAATTCCTTGCAATGCGGGTGGATTATGTAGAGGGGCATATGGAATTGACTTTTCTTTAAACGTTTCAATTACTTCATCAGTAACTAGTGTAGATTCTTTAAAGAAAGGACCAGCATTGACAATTCTATGACCAATGGCAGAAATTTCATCAAGGCTTGCAACAACACCCTCTTCAGGATCAGTCATATATTTAACAACAGCTTTAAATGCTGCTAAATGGTCAGGAAGTGGCATTGTTTCTTTAATCTTTTTCCCACTTCTTCCTTTATATTCGATAAATGGTGGCGTAATAGCATCCATACTACCACCGATTACATCACATTTTCCTTTGCATAATACACTCTCATCATCCATATTAATTAATTGATATTTTAGAGATGAACTTCCGCAATTAACTACTAATACTTTCATTTTTTATTCTCCCTTCGATTTTAAATTCATTGAAAATAAATATATCATATATTACATAAAAACACAAATATTTTATATCCTATTTTTTACCATATATATCTTTTAGCAAAGGTCGTTTTACTTATTCTTGATTTGCTTGTACTGCAGTAATGGCAACTACGCCAACAATATCATCCATAGAACAACCTCTACTTAAATCATTAACAGGGCGTTTTATTCCTTGGGTAATTGGACCATATGCTTCAGCACTTGCTAATCTTTGTACTAATTTATAGCCAATATTTCCTGAATTTAGGTCTGGAAAGATAAGAATGTTGGCTTTGCCAGCAACTTCGCTTTTTGGTGCCTTTTGAGCTGCTACAGAAGGTATTATAGCAGCGTCTAATTGTAGCTCACCTTCTATTTTTAATTCAGGACACATGTCTTTTACCATTTTGGTAGCGTCTATTACTTTGGAAGTCATATCAGTTAAAGGAGCACTACCTAGGGTTGAATAAGAAAGCATTGCAACTTTAGGTTCTTTTCCAATTAATTGTTCCCATGACTTACAAGAAGAAATGGCAATTTCAGAAAGTTCTTCTGCATTTGGATTCATATTAAGTCCACAATCAGAAAATAAAAAGGTTCCCTCTTCTCCATACAAGCAATGCGGAACATTCATAATGAAGAAACTTGAAACAATCTTTGTATTGGGAGCTGTTTTTAATATTTGAAGTGCTGGTCGTAAAGTGTCTGCTGTTGAACAAATACTGCCTGCTACTAAACCATCAGCATATCCCATTTTTACCATCATGGTTCCAAAGTATATATTATCTTTCATCATTTCTTTTGCTTTTTCCATATCAACGCCTTTTTCTTTTCTTAGTTCATAAAATTCTTTAACAAATATGTCATATTTATCGCTTTCAGTAGGGTTAATGATTTCTATATCATCTAATGTTATCTCAGGGTTTAAATTGCTTTTTTCACCGATTAGTATTACTTTTGCAAAACCTTCATCCATAATTTTTCTAGCTGCTTCTTGAACTCGTATATCCTGAGATTCAGGAAGTACAATTGTTTTACAATTTTGTTTTGCTATTTTTTTCATATTTTCTATAAAACTCATAAAAAATCACCTCTAGGAATAATTATATAGCTTATATTATTACATTTCAATTAAAAAATATAAGGACGAAGAATCTGCATAAAATGTGCTGCCATTTATACAAAATTCTCCGTCCTCATTGTGTAGGTTTTCATATAATACCTCCATCCAATTTTTATGAGAAAAACAATATTATGATAGCGAGTATTACGAGAAGACCAAAACAACCGCATCCTTCATTATCATTTGAAGAATTATCATCCTTGTCAGGGAGAAGAAACAGTAAGTATAACCAATCATCTTTGTTTTTCATAAGAATCCCTCCTAAAAATAATGGAGTCACTAGTTACGAAAAAGAGTATTTTGGTATTTAAGCTAAGGACACTCTCCTTTCATTACTTAAAATGCGGTTTCTACTAAGATAAAGAAATATCTTAATTACTGTAGTTTTATTATGGTATTAATTATATTATGTAATCATCAAAAAGTCAACAAATAACAGTTACAAATCTTAGATTACAGGTATTGCAATACATTATTTTATTATTATTCATAGAACTTAAAAGTAAGTAATTTTCACCAATTCTTTCTAATATCCCGTTCTCTCTTTTCTAAATTATCATCAATTTCGAATTCACATACACATCTTCTACCGAAGGCAACAGCATAGAGAATCTAACAGATTTTCATTCGTACAGTTTTCCTGATTACTTAATGTATCTGAATGATTGCATCCTATAGTATTGGGCAAAGCATTATTGCAATTTAAGTTATTCGATAAAATATTATTGAAATTGCCATTGCATATTGAATTTCTACAGCGGTTATTCATAGTTTTCTCTCTCCTTTCAATTTTTATTATAATATGCTATAATTTCAAAGAGGTGATAACAATAGAACTGAAATATAGTGTAAATGAAAGTGAAGACGGTATGAAAATTGCTAAAATTTTGATGAAACAACTAAAGATATCCAATCGATTATTGACAAAATTAAAAATGAATGAAAAAATTTTAGTGAATGATATCCCAGTTTTTTCTAATTATCTTGTGCACAAAGGAGATTTAATTACTGTAAAATTAGATTTTATAGAGGAAGATACTATTCTTCCAGAACAAATTAATTTAGATATTTTATATGAAGATGAATATTTTTTAATTGTTAATAAGCCAGCTGGAATGGTTGTACATCCATGTACCAATCATCCAAATGGTACACTGGCAAATGGAGTTAAGCATTATTTAAATAATCATAAAAAAATACGAGCCATTAATCGATTAGATAGAGATACATCAGGAATTGTCCTATTCGCCAAAAATGAATATATTCAAGAATTAATGATAAAATATGCAAATATGAAAAAAGAATATATAGCAATTGTTGAAGGTACTTTAGAAGAAAAGATTGGAACCATTAATAAACCGATTAAAAGAAAAAATGGTAGTATTATGGAGCGCGAAGTTTCTGAAGAGGGACAAATTGCCATTACGCATTATGAGGTGATACAAGAACTTGAGATTGAAAATAACCTAACTGTTTTGAAATTGAGTCTTGAAACTGGTAGAACACATCAAATAAGAGTTCATTTAGCATATATGGGCAATCCAATACTAGGAGATACATTATATGGTAAGGAGAGTGCATTAATTTCAAGGCAAGCATTACATGCATTTCATTTACAATTTGAACATCCAATAATGAAAGGCTATATTATCAATATTATGGCACCATTGCCAAGAGATATGAATGAAATAGTATTAAAAGGCAAAAAGGATTCTCAATAAAGAGAATCCTTTTTCTACTTGATAACTTTAATTTCACTATCAAGACCTAAGAGAAATTCTGCCCTTTTAGCCTTGCTAGTGAAACTATACCTACGTTCAACTGAACCATTCGGAAGATGAACAATCTCTGAAGTCATCCGGCAATTAAATTTGCTGACATATTCTTCAAACATTTTCAAACTGTCCCTTTTCATCATGACACTTATACTTACAGGCTTCAAATGAATCATGCCATCACCTCAGAAAAAATCTTACAAAAAACATGACCAAAGGAATCTTTCCCAAGGACGGTATACTCCACTTCACCAGAAGGATAGTCATGAGCAAGTATCTTGCTAATGACTGTAATTTTTTGAATCTCGTTGATCCGATTCTGGACGTTGCTTGGAAGAGAAGAAAATTCAATTGCCATATAAAATCTCCTAACTTATTAAAATTAGAATTCATAAGGGCACCAAACACTCTAAATTATATCACACTTTATGTAAAGTGTAAAGCGAAATTTGCAAAAAAATAGAGTAAATCTATAAGCCGGGTTCTGTCGTGGATAATCATTTATCTAGGACGTATATTGCTATACGACTCAAGCCATCTTCTTTAAGAAGCTAGACGGGCCGTCTTTAAAGCGCTTCTCCCATGATGTTGCTCCGAGTGGGGTTTACATAGCAAGCATGTCTCCATGCTTCTGGTAGGCTCTTACCCTGCCGTTTCATCCTTACCCAAATAATGGGCGGTTATTTTCTGTTGCACTTTCCTTAGAATCACTTCCACCAGCCGTTAGCTGGCACCCTGCCCTATGGAGCCCGGACTTTCCTCTCGTTCTTTTGAACCAGCGATTATCTAATTTACTCTAGTTTCTATTGTAAATGATTTTTAACTTTATGTCAATTAATAAATGACAATAAAATTGGAGAATCTTTTTCCATATTTTTCAACTATATTTTTAAAATAGAACGTTGTATAATTAATTTAAGAGGTGAGGTTATGAGAGATGTAACAATTACATTATTATCGAAAAAACCATCAGAATTAAATAAATTTCTAAATAACTTTTTTGACGAAGAAGTAGATGTAACAGAGGAAGCATTTATGTGGTCATGTATATATCAAGAGCCGCTAGCAAGTGTTAACCTCATCTCTACTTTAATTGATAATAGTGAAAAATATAAAATTGAAGCTTTAATTTCAATTGAGCATCTAAATAGTATTAAAGTTTCTGACGAAAATATAGATGACTTAATTAAGTTAATGTATTTTAGGTATTATACATAAAAATAAAAGAGTACCATGAACGTTTGCTTTTCGTGGTACTCCTTTATTTATTCGCTCTTCCTATTTCTAGTCATTAAAGACTGAACAGATTCTTTAACATCCTTTCCTTCGGTAATGATTGCATGCATTTCGTCTATGATAGGCGTATATAACTCAAATTTTCTAGCAATGGTGTATGCACCTAGTACCGCATTTACTCCCTCCACTACCATTCCTACTTCCTTTTTTGCTTCTTCCAAAGATTTGCCTTGTCCAAGTAAAATTCCACATTTTCTATTTCTACTATGTTTACTAGAACAAGTAACAAATAAGTCTCCTAAACCTGTCAATCCATAGAATGTTTCCTGCTTTGCTCCCATACCAATACCGATTCTAGAAATTTCTAAGAGACCTCTTGTTATAAGTGCAGCAATTGCATTATCTCCATAACCCATACCAATAGAAATACCACATGCAAGTGCGATAATATTTTTTAATGACCCCCCCACTTCTACACCGGTTAAATCACTATTAGTGTAAACGCGTAAGCAATCACTCATAAAAATTTCTTGAAGCTGATTCATCACTTCTTCTTCATCAGACGATACGACCACTGCTGTTGGAGTAAAAACAGAAACTTCTTCTGCGTGGCTCGGACCAGATAGGGCTGATACATGTACATGAGGTAATATTTCTTTAATAACATCCGTAAAAATCATTAAAGTATCAGGCTCCATTCCTTTTGAACAAAGTACAAATATCTGATTTTCACTTGAGAATGGTTTTAATGAAATTAAAGTGCTTCTAATGGCACTGGATGGTGTTACAATTAAAACTATTTCTGCGTCTTTCATTGTGTCTTCAAAATTTGTATAACAAACTATTTCATTTGGAATTGTGACATTTGGCAAAAACATGCATTTATGTTTTTGATTAATTAAATTCGCTTCTTCTTGATTATATGACCAAACTCTTACGTTATGACCATTTCTATTTAGTTGTAAGGCTAAAGCCACTCCCCAACTTCCACTGCCTATAACAGCAATTTTTTTCATAATAACATCTCGTTTCCTCAATAGATTATTTTAAACTCTTTTCAGACTTTGTCTTCCAAAGTTTATTTTCAGTACCTTCTAGTAATCTTTTTATATTTGCTTTATGTCTAATAATCAATAATGCAGTAAGAAAGATTGCAAATAATAAATACAACTTTCTATCATTAAATGCTGTACCTGGCATTAATAGAACTAAAACAGGATATAAAATGGCAGCAGTAATAGAACCAAGTGATACCATTCTTGAAGCTAGTATAATTGCCAAAGCAAATACTAAACATATAATTCCTATTTTCCATTCCATGATTAGAAGAATCCCTAAGGAAGTTGCAACACCTTTTCCCCCTTTAAAACCATAATATATAGGAAAATTATGTCCAAGCACAACTCCTATTCCAGCTGCTAATAGTGCATAATCATGAAGTTTCATAAATTCCTCAGTTGTATAATTTCCAAGAGTTCCTATCCATCTTGCAAGAGATATTGCAATTACTGCTTTTAAAATATCTACTAGTAAAACAGCAACTGCTGGCCATTTACCAAGTGTACGAAGGGTGTTGGTAGTTCCTGCATTTCCACTTCCTTGCGTTCTAATATCTTCTTTTTTTAGTATGTTACTTAAAATAATTGCTGGATTAATACTTCCAATTAGATATGAAAGTAAAGCAATAACTAAAACTTGCCATATCATAACAATTCCTCCTTTGTTTTTACACTAATTTATCTTCTTTCTTTTTTTCTCTAATAATAAGTCTTACTGGGGTACCTTCAAGTCCTCCAAAGTTTTTTCGTATATTATTAATGATATATCTTTGATAAGAAAAATGAAATAATTTACTACTATTACAAAATACAACAAATGTTGGAGGTCTTGTTGAAGCTTGAGTTGCATAATAAATTTTAAGTCTCCTTCCCTTATCACTTGGTGGCTGTACCATTGTAATAGATTCACGAATGACATCATTTAATTGGCTAGTTGTCACTCTCATTGAATTATTGGCATTAACAGAATTAATAAGTGGAAACAGCTTATCTATTCTTTGACCAGTTATTGCTGATACAAATAGTATTGGTGCATAAGCCAGGTAAGAAAGTTTTTCTCTGATAGTTTTTTTATAGTCTTCTAACGTTCCAGTTTCCTTTTCAATCAAATCCCATTTGTTTACTAGGATAATAACACCTTTACCAGATTCATGAGCTTCTCCGGCGATTTTCGCGTCTTGGTCTGTAACTCCTTGCTCCGCATCAATGACAAGAACACAAACTTGAGCATTATCGATTGCTGTTTTTGCTCTAATGATGCTGTATTTTTCTATATCCTCTTCAATTTTACTTTTTCTTCTAATACCTGCTGTATCAATTAAAACATATTTACCATGTGCATTTTCAAATTTAGAATCAATCGCGTCTCGAGTTGTACCAGCAATGTCTGATACAATTAAACGATTTTCCCCTAAGATTTTATTGATTAAAGAAGATTTTCCTGCATTAGGTTTTCCAATGATTGCTACATGAATATACTCATCCTCATCATCAATATTAGTTTCTTCAGGAAAATTATCATAAATGGCATCCAAGACCTCACCTGTTCCAAGTTGATTAATGGCAGATACAGGAAAAGGATCTCCCAAACCAAGATTATAAAATTCATATATGTCACTTGGTGTTTCACCAACATTATCTGCTTTGTTACATACTAAGACAACCGGTTTACCGGTTTTACGAAGCATTGTTGCAACTTCATAGTCAGCTGCTGTAACCCCTTGTTTTATGTCTGTTAAGAAAATAATAACATCTGCAGTTTCAATTGCAATTTGTGCTTGGCGTTTCATTTGAACTAAAATTTCATCATTTGATTTTGGCTCTATTCCACCCGTATCAATTAATGTAAATTTTCTACCACGCCATTCTGTATCTGCATATATTCTATCACGAGTAACACCAGGCGTGTCTTCTACAATTGCTTTCCTTTCTCCAATGATATAATTAAAAAATGTAGATTTACCTACATTTGGTCTTCCAATTAAAGCTACTATCGGCTTTGACATTTCTTTCACCTCGCAATAATATTTTATTAGAAAAGCCTTAAAAAGTCAATTAAAAAGCACCAATAAATGGTGCTTTTTAATTATTTTAGGTTGAAATCGAGGAGGCTTCTTCACTGGAAATGAATTCTCCAAATTTTGGGAATCCAGTCGATGAAAAAAGTCTTATAAAATTCTCATTACATATTTTAGTGTATTCTTCACCAAATTTACTACGCAAAAATCTTGATAGAGAATCGCATCTTAATTTTGGTGTCACAACTCCTGTGTCAGAAATTCTAAGATAAAATGAGTCATTTGTAGAATTTTTAATTAAGAATCTACGTTCAGATCGATAAAAAGACTCAACCTCAATAATATTATTACAGGTCAAATGATTATAACATGGCATAATACCAGGATTTTCACTGATGATTTGCCGAATAATGATTAACATCTCATTATAAGAAAGTTTGGATATTAGCTTAGCTTCATCAAAAATAACATGGCTAGCATCCATTAACTCAGCGAAATGTTCCATATATTCCTTTCCAAATTTACTTTTTAGAAAGCAAAACCAATCATCAGCACTAGGTATCGTTTCAGATATATTACTTTCAATGTTATTGTTGATTTTGGTAATTCTCATTCCAAAATCTTCACAAAAAAGCTTGTATTCTACGTTATTACATGAGAAATACATAATTAGTTCGATGGCTTTTTTTGAGAATTCTTCATGAATTTTACAATTCGCATATCCTCCATACTTTATTAGAAAAAGTCGTATGTCAGCTTGGCTTAATCTTGACGTAAACCGCATTCTATCCATGATATTCCTCCCTCTTACCGTTGTTTCTCTTATATAAAATAAAGAAACGAAATAGATTTCATGTTGCCTTAAAATTATAGCATAAATAGAATAAAAGTCAAATTTACTCCGATATTTTTTTCAATACTTCTTCATTTTTTAATTCATTTATTACTCTAAATTGGTTTCCTAAGTCTTTATCAAATCTGCAAATTAGTTTATAATCGCAGTATTCGCATGGAGTTTGATTCTTTTTCTTTATTGGCTCATTTTTTATATTACCACTTAAGATTTCATCCCCGATTTTTTTTAAAATTTTTTTCATATGTTTCATTAAGTTATCAAATTGTTCTTTACTTGCAACAGGAACTTTTGACGTATAAGAGCCATCTTTTTTGATAGATAAATCCAAAACACTTGACTCTTTTATCATGTTGGAGTCCATTGCTTTTAATAATCTTGCATCAGAAAGAATAACCCCTTTCATACGTAACTTTTTTGCTATTTCTGATTCTATCTCTTCTATTGCGATATCTTTTTTCGTTTTAATAAGAGGATCATCAAGTTTTAAATATAACATTCCTCCTGGCAAAAGAGTATCTTCAGTTGTAGAATCATGGTACGTTTCACCATTATTTGCTGTATTTCCGAATAGCTGCATCCATATATACTAATAATTGTAGTTGCAAGCCATAATATATATCTGATAACTTTAAATCTTTATTATATGATTTATAATCGATGATTCTAATATATTTTCCCTCTTCTGTTTTAGCTATGTCTATTCTATCGATAACTCCTGTAAGCATTAATTTATTTCCATCACTTAGTTCTATTTCGACTGCAGAAAATTGTTTGTCTTTGCCGAAACCAACTTCGGTTTCTTCAATTTCAAATTCTCCACTTCTAATATGATGAATAATAATCCAAACCATTCTTTTGACAACACGTTTCAATTTACTAGATAAAACTTTCATTTGATTGGAACTATTAAAAATGTTATTTTTAAAATCTTTTAAAGATTCATCAACTAATTGAGATACTACTTTATCTGCTTCTTCTTTTGAAACATCTCTAAGAGATACATTTCTTTCCATAAAATATTTTGAAAACTTATCAATGATATCATGTAAAAATAAGCCTACATCAGGGGTATCTAGTTTAAAAATCTTTCTATCTTTTATTTTAAGTCCGTATCTTAAATAAAATGAAAAAGGACAATTAGAATAGGTTTCAAGCCTTGACACACTACCATATAGTTCTTTTCCATATAATTTTTGAGAATGATTTTTATCTAAGTATTCGATAGTATTTTTGTAATCTAAACCACTTTGAACTTTTAATAGTTTTTCAGAACTATTTTTGAAATACCATAAGTAAGCATTTTTCCATTTACTATCTATCTCTTTTCCGTCAAAATAATTTCTGATATTTTTTAGTAGAGGGTTAAATGCTTCGTCTGCTGTGATAATGTCATCATTTTCTTTTAATATATTACTTTGCAAATCGATATTAGGAAAAATGTTTTTTAATTGATTAATGATGGTTGACGGACGTAATGCTCCTCCTTCACTATTTGCAATGGGATAGGATAAATATATTTCGTTGGATGGTGTTGTTAATGCCTTATATATATTAAAGTTTTCTTCTAAAAGCAACAATTTGGTGTTTTTTGCAATTTCTATTCCTTTTTCTAAAAGGTAGTCTCTTTCACTGTCATTAATAAAACCTTCTGAAGAAAACGGTTTTGGAAAAACACCGTCATTGACTCCTATAATAAATAAAACTTGTACATTCGAATTTCTTGTTCTTGATATATCTCCAATCATAATTTGGTCGTTAGAAGTTGGGAGAATACCAATTTGATGCTTAGAAATTCCTTGGAGTAAAACATTTTTGAACATATCGAAAGACATCTGTTCGTTCCCTAAGCAAGCAACTAATTCATCAAGTAAGTTCATTAAAATATTCCATACTTGTATATATGTATTGGCAATTTCTAATTCACTACTTTTAAACATTTCATTACGATTTATTCTATCAGAATATTCTTTCAAATTTAAAAGCGTATCTACCTTTGATTTTATATGGTCATATACATTAGTTTCTATTAAAAATTGGTATAGTCTTTCTGCAATTTCTTTTGCACTTTTCTTGCCACTAATAGTTTCTTTGAAATGGATAATTGGCTCTACTATATTTTGTCTAATATAATTTATTTTTTCTAAATTGTCATGTGGATATTCCCATGTTTTTTGCCATTTAGAAATTCCACGAATACCATATTGTAATACATAGTTTTCAATCAAGTCAATATCATCTTGCTCCTGAATATTAGTAAAACCAGTTTTTAGATAATTAAATACATTCTCATATTTAAAGTTCTTGGTGACAATATCGAATAAAGAAGTAATTAAATTGAACAAGGGTTGCATAGCAAGTTCTTTTTTATCATCAAAGAAATATGGAATGTCATATTTCTTAAAAACTCTTTTGAATATTGTTTTATGACTATCAATATCTCTTGTTAAAATAGCAATATTTTCATATCTAAGGTTCTCTTCTCTTACTTTTTTTGAAATAATTTTAGCAACGTTTTCAATTTCAGAATAAGGATTTGCTTCAATATGAATATGTAGGTTTTTGGTTGGCTTGTCATATTTTATGTATGGAAATTGAAATATATTTTGTTCCAAATGGCAAAGCTCATGATTGGTATATCTTTTGGGGTTCTCTAAATAAATCTCTTCTATATTTGAAATTTTTTTTAATTTATCATATACTTTTTGGCTCATTACAAATAATTCACTGTGTATTGCTTCATTGGCTGCAGTGTGCTTTTCATTTCTATCTAATGTTAATGTAATGGTAACATCTGCAACTTTCTCAAGTTCTTGAATAATTTCAAATTCTTGAGGCGTAAAGTTATCAAATTCATCAATCCAAATTTTTGACCCTTTTAGCATATTGGATTTACTAATGAATTTTGAGAGTATAGTCAGTCTACTATCGATATCAATATACTCTTTTCCTATTCGTTCTTCAAATATTTGATAAATTAAAGCTAAATCATGAAGCTTCATTCTTAAATATTCATTTTCAATTTTAATATTCATGAGAGTTTCCCAAGAAATGTTATATCTTTTAAACTCTGAAATCATATCATCTACTGTATCAACTAAACCTCTATTTTTATTTACTCCTTTTAAAAGCAATAAGTTTTTTTCTTGTTCCATCATAATATGATAAATGAGCATACTTTTAGAGGCTTTACTAAATGCTGTTTTAGTAAAGCCTAGTTCATTAAATAATCGATAAGCTAAACGTTTAAAACTTAAAACTTGAATATTGATGGTACCATTCCTTTTCAGCATATTCGAAAGTTCAAACTCAGCACTAAGAGAATATTGTTCAGGTACAATATATATCAATGTTTTTGAAACTTCATTTTCAATATTTTCCTTTATCTGATTCATACAATAGTAGCTTTTTCCACTACCAGCTCTACCATAAACTAATCTCATTAAATTCCTCCGTCTCTATTGTGTATCATCATCTTTAGCATCTACATCATCAATTTTTACTTGATCAAGTTCTTCCTTTAATTTTGGAAGTTCTGGCAATTCTTTTAATGACTCAATACCAAACATCTTTAAGAATTCATCCGTAGTTTGATATCCCATTGGTTTTCCTGGTAAATCTTGTTTTCCAGCTTCTTCTATTAAATTATATTCTAATAATTTATTCATGGCGCTATCAGACGAAACACCTCTTATTTTTTCCATCTCAGCTCTTGTTACTCTTGGATTATATGCAACAATTGAAAGAACTTCTAAAGCAGCTTGAGAAAGTGTTGGCTTTGGGCGATTATCTAGTAGCTTACATACATAGTCATAGAATACTTCTAATGTACATAATTGATAAGATTCATTTACCTTAATTAATTGAATTCCACTATTCCTTTCAGCAAGCTTTATTCTTAAATTTTGAAGTGCTTCTTCTATTTCCTTTTTATCTTGCTCTAAAATATTGCTTAAAACGTTTGTATTAAGTGGTTTGCCAGCAGCAAAAAGTAAAGCCTCTATAGCACTTGTTAACATTTCTTTATCCATATAATCTCCCTCATTTTCTTTAAATTCTATTCAAGTATATCATATTTAAAAAAAACGTACAATGAAGATATCATTTTTGTACGTTTTAATGAAAAGTAACGAGGCTGTAGCATATTAATATGCGCCACAGCCTCAATACGATATATAGTTCTCAATACAATTTATTTCAACTCGCTTCTATTTTCTTTAATTACAGCAAGTTTATCTTGTAAATTTTGTTCTAATTCTGCCAAAATTTCATCAGCATACTTTTTGGTTCCATCTATCAAATCTTTGGAAAATGCGTTGGCACTATCAATAATTTCGGCTTTTTGCTCATAAGCTTTTTTAGTAATCTCATGTTCGTCAATCATAGAAATGATTTTATTTTCAGCTTCCTTAATAAGTTGATTTGCCTCTTTTTGTGCATCAACTAAGATTTTTTGCCTTTCTTCTTTAACCCATTTTGCCTGTTTTAGTTCGTCTGGTAATTTTAATTTAATTTCTTTAACTACATCAATAATTTGTTCTCTATCTATTACAGCTTTTTTCGTTAACGGTATGCTAGCACTATTTTCTAACATTTCTTCTATGGTTTCTAACAATGTTAGTACTTCCATATTGCTTACCCCTTTCGTCTAAATAAACTCAATATATTTCTTCCGTATCTTTTGTAGTTAAATTTCTCATACCTTCCGAATAACTTCTGGCACATATTCATTTGTATCAGTTTCTAAAACGATTATTCCATCTTCTTTTAGAATATTTTTTTCTGATATTACATTAATCGCATCAATCCCCATTTCTTTATTATATGGTGGATCAACATAAATAATGTCAAACATTTCTTCATTTAGTTTGTTAAGTGCTTTTTTATAATCCGTATTATAGACTTCTGATGAATCAACATACTTTGCTTTTTCAAGATTTTCTTTTATCACTTTGACACATTTGGGATTTAAGTCAATAAACATGCTAAATTTGGCACCACGACTCAATGCTTCAATTCCCATTGCCCCACTACCAGCAAAAAGATCTAAAAAATAACATTCAGGCACATGATTCATCAATATACTAAAAACAGCCTCTCGTACCATGTCTCTTGTAGGTCTAGTAGAATCTCCATCAATTGTTTTTAACGTAAGTCCTCTTACTTTTCCACTAATGATGCGCATAAAAACCCTCTTTCATACCTATATTTTAATATATTTTTTTGATTTGTCAATATTTGTAACATAATTGTAATATTTTAGCCATTCGTTTTTTTGAGACGATAGTTGCTTGAAAGACTTTAATAATCCCCTAAAACGATGTTTTTTAAGAAGCTTTTTCTATGAATTGGCGTTATTCCATTTGACTTTATGGCCTCTACATGGACTTTCGTTCCATAGCCTTTGTGTTTTTCAAAACCATATTCTGGATACTGTTTATCGTATTTCCTCATCATTCTATCCCTTGTCACTTTTGCGATTATGGATGCTGCTGCGATAGAAATACTTAGTGCATCTCCTTTTATAATAGGTAAATATGGTATTCCATTTGTATTTACTTTTTTTTCTGCATCAATAAAAATGAAATTTGGCTTCACTTGTAAGTTTTCAATAGCCTCATGCATTGCAAGTCTAGTTGCTTCTAATATATTAATTTCATCAATTACATTATTGTCTTTAATGCCAACCCCCCAAGCGATAGATTTTTCTATGATTGTGTCATAAAGTATTTCCCTCTTCTTTTCAGAAACTTTCTTTGAGTCATTGACACCTTCAATTAGTATCCCTTTTGGAAGAATAACTGCTGCAGCAACTACAGGACCTGCTAAAGGGCCACGTCCTGCTTCATCAATACCTGCAATATACGTATATCCCTTTTTAAAATATTCTATCTCAAATTTACTTAGCTCAATTAATCTTTGTTCTTCTGATTCTTTCATGTATTATTTCATCTCCTAAATTATAATCGAACTACATTTTATCATATATTCTTACTTATATTCAATGACATTTGCCATAATTTTAAAGTAAGAAAATAGGAAATTTAACAATCAAAAATTTCTATGAAATAAAAAACTAGCCACGCTACTATTTAGCGTGACCAGTTTTATAGAGGATGATTATTATTATGAATCCAAGGCATTTGTTTCCTCGGCTTCATTTCGGATTGCATTTTCAACCTTTTCGGTTTTTTCGATTTCCATCTTACTTACAGAAACTTCATAAGCTCTTCTTATTTCAGACGTTCCATCTTCAAATTTCTTTTCATATTGTCTGCTTTGAATTCTTCCCCAAAGTTTGATATTTTCTCCAACTTCCAAATTCTGACAATATCTTGCATTTCTACCCCATGCTATACATGGTATGTAGTCTGATTTATTGTATGCTCGATTAACAGCAAGTAATATATCTGAAATTTCTCTTCCAAAAGGAGTTGTTCTATAAATAGGTTTCTTACAAATAAAACCGTTTAAAATGATTTCATTTGGATTAATTTTGTCATCTTCTCCTTCTTCAAATAACTTGATATCTTTTACAAATACTGTTAAAACAAGCTTATTTTTCTCATTTTCATAATTGTTGTATGATCTAAATTGACCATCAATTTTAATTTTTGTACCTATTTGATACTCATCTGAAAGTATTCTTTCTGATACTGTTACAGGAATGATGTCACTGTTATCGCTTAGTCTAGGTACTTCTAAGTCAAATATGTAAAAACCTTCACCATATACTTCATGACTAAAACGTCTTTCAGAAGCAATCTTTCCCACAAGTGTAATAACGTTGTTTTCGCTATAATTAACCACTTTCTTTTCCCCTCTCATTTGCATTTTTCTTATTTTCTTAATGTAATTTTATTCCCAGCTTTGGAATTTTATTCCTAAGCACAGTTTTTATTTTAACATAAAAATGTAAACTTGTCTACATAATTTGTAAAAATAATTTATTTTTTTTGTAAACTATAGTTTATGCCATGTTTTTATCATTTTTCGAATGAAATTATTTTAGTGCTTCTAGAACATTTGCTAGATATTTCATTGCAGTTTTAGTATCACTTAATGTATTGCCGGTTGAGCCAACTTCTAAAATGAACGCACCATCACTTAAATGTTGATTGTATCTATATTTAGCTAAGTTTATATCTCTAAATAAACCAGGATACATTTCTTCTGCAGTATTTTGAATCAATAAGGCTAGTTTAAGGTTATTCATCCAACCATCATGATCCAAACCAGATGCATTTGTACCAATGACAAACATGATTTTTGCTGCTGTTTCACCATTAATTTGCGTGGTTGGTCTAAAATGTAAATTGCCAGATAGCGCATCACGATGTAAGTCTATTAGAATATCATACTTTTTTTCTTTTAATATATTTTGAGCTGTCTCAAGCGAAGCATTATAGGCTCCGTTATAAGAAGGTGTATCATGTTTTGTAGTACTATGAAATACATCAAATTTTTTTAATAGTAAGTTTTCCTTTAATGTTTCTCCTACCGCAACTACGTTGTATGCATCATTTGTCGATCTAAAATTGTCGTTAATTCCGATTTCTTCATACGCTTCAGATGTATGAGTATGATATATCAAAATACTCGTACCATCTTTAATTTTAAAATTTGACACTGTACTTAATTCATCTAAGTTTAACTCGATATTGCTATAATTATTAATATAGGCTTTTCCAACTTGTATTTTACCAGATGGTAATATTTGGGTTTCATATTTTGACGGCCTATTTTGTGGTTTTATATTATCATATGATAAATAATCCTCTTTCTCTTGCGTTATTTGTGAAGAATCATTCTTAATATCTAATCCTTGACTGTCATTTTTATTTACCATCACTTCAGCATCATAGTTCTTTTTTATTAACTTGTTTTCGAGAGCTAATTCATTTATTAAAATAGGAATATTTAAATAGTTCTCATTCTCAAATTCATTCGAGCATATCATTTTTTCTACTATATTAAGATTGAAAGAAGAATTATCTATGCGAATTAACTTTGATAGTATAATGAGTAACGCATACATTATTAAAATAATAAAGAAATAAACAATCAGTTTAAGAAGAACCTCTCGCATTCTAAATGCTCTAACCCTAATCATAAAAAATCACCCAATATAGAATATTAGGTGATTTTTTCGATTAGAACTTATTGTTGTAAAGTTGTTAAATCGTCTGTAAACTTAGTAATCAAATCTTTAGCTTTGTCTTTAAGCATTGCAAGTTCTATTTTTGTATCGATTAATTTTTCTTTTTCAGCTTCTATTAGTACATCAATTTCTTGACGCTCCTCAATTGCTTGATTTTTTGCATCTTCAATAATAGCTTTTGCTTGTTTCTCTGCTTTAATTAAAACTTCAGATATATTTGCCTTTGCCTCATCTATCGCCCTTTTATCGTTCAATAGCTCATTCAATCGTTCATTTAGTTTGGCATTTTCGGCTTTCATAGCGAGTAATTCCTTATTTTGTTTTTTCAATTCATTTTCATAGTCAGACTTTATTCCTGCAATGTATGCTTCAACATCTTTTCTATTCAAGCCAAATAATCCTTTTGAAATATTATCGTCCATTTTAATCCTTCCTTTCATTATTTATTTATCTAATGCTGCAAAAACATTTGCTAGATATTTCATTGAATTCTTTACTTCAGACATTGAATTACCTGTAGAACCAACTTCTATCAGCATTCCTCCTGGACTCATATGTTGATTATATCTCCATTTTACAAGGGATATATCTCTAAATAAACCAGGATACATTTCTTCTGCTTTATTTTGAATTAATATTGCTACTTTTAAATTTTCAAGCCAATTAGGATGTTCAAGCCCATAAGCATTTGAACCCATAACAAACATTAATTTAGCACATTTTTCTCCATTAATTGTTGTAGTTGGTGCATAATATAAATTACTTGAAACAGCATCTCGATGTAAATCAATGGCGATATCGAATGTTTGTTGTTTTGTGATATTTTCTAAATACTCAAGAGAATCATCATAAGCATCGTTATATGATGTATCGTGCCTAGAAGTATCATGTAATACATTAATTTTCTTTAAAAGCAAATACTTCTCTAATTCACTACCAGCTGCAACTACTCCATTTGAGGTATCTGTTGTATGGAAATTGCTTTCAATTCCACTTTCTAAGTAGCCTTCTGTTGTATGAGTATGATAAATTAAAATATTGGTATTACTATTGATTGCAATATTTGATTTTTTCTTTAAAGCATCTAAATCAAGTTCCGGACCACTAGAATTATTAATATATGCTTTACCAACTAATACTCTATTAGTAGAAATTTGCGTTACATTAAATGTAGAGGTCCTATTTACGGTATAACGATGACTCGTTTGAACTGTTTTTTGTGTATTTGTATTAGTGTTTGTTTTCACTGGATTAATGATAATATCTTCAGCTCCGGTAATTTTGACAATAACGTCATCACCATTTTGCTCCATTGTAAAACTAACATCAGATTTACCTTGCAAGACTATTTTTCCAGTAGATATTTGAATTGTATTAATCCAATCATCATTGATTGTTAAAGTTTCCTTACCACATGTAAATCTTGATTCGCTATACTTAATGGTATACTTATTTGATTTTGTATCTTCAGTAATTGAAAAAACATCTTTTTTTACGTCATTTAAAGTAACAATTCCTCCAGCATTATCAGAGCTATATGTTAAATTTTGATATGTTTTTTCTTTAACAGATATCTCCAAAACATGATTCTGCATTGTTGAAATATACTCTGCTTTTGAATCCGTTTCAATTTCAACTCTAACCGTCATTTCATCTATTTGATAGAATCTAATTTCATTGATTATTTTGTTTTTAGGTGTGATACTTGTAGGTCCATCAACACTTAAAACAGCATTTTCGATGTCATACATGATAATATATGGATTTTCTAAACTATATTCTGTATATTTAAATGTCTTATCACCAGTAACTTTTATTCTATTATTTGATGAAGAATATTTTACACTCGTTATTTTAATTCTATTATTTAATTCTTCTTCAGTATATGCATCTACAGGAGTATCAATAGAATTTTCACCTGAATTTGTATTTGATGATTCATTCTCTATTATGATGTTTTCACCACTTTCGACAATTTCAATGATATCAGTATTAGTTTCAGGTATGTTTGGTTCGCTAATAATGTCACTTTCGCCAGTAATTTCATTGAATGAAATGTTATCGGAAAGCACTATATACATGGTTTGTTTATCATTTGATTGGAATACTTTATATGTAGTACTACTTTCTAAGTCAAGTACAAATCTATTTAAATTACCACCTTGATTTCCAATTCTGATTTTTTTGATTCCTCCCTGATTTACATCAATTTGGTTATTGGCTGTTTTGATATTGGAATCACTAATATCTAATACAATTCTATTATTTTCTTCCTCAAAGATAGAAAAATCTTTATAGGATAAAATTGGATTATCTGAGGTAATTTCAACGTATACAGTATCGTTATAATTTTTAATAAATAAGTTAGTAATATTTGCAATTGGAGAATTTTTTTTACTTTCAATTACTACTGTATTCGTTGTTTCGTTGTAATCCACCAAAAAGTCTAAAGCACTTGCTAAATCACGAAGTTTAAAGAAATTATTACCAGCGATATTATACGCTAAAAGGTCATTTTCTTGTCCATTAATGTTCAACGTTTGTGAACTTTTAACTGCACTGGAAGAATTATCTATTCCAATTTTCATCTCACTTCCATTTAAATTGTATGCTTCTCCTTTAATGGTTTCAATTACTTTTTTAGCCTCATCATATGTAACTGAGAATTGTGAATTAGTACCATTTAAAACAAATGCAATATCACGAAGTTTAAAGAAATTATTTCCATCTATGTTATATACTTCAAAATCTTTTATCGAACCGTCTACACTAACTGCTTGTGGAGATTTTACAATATGAAAATCTGAAGCAAAAACGACGGTAAAAGAAAGTATTATTAATATTTCACAAATTAATATAAGTATTCTTTTCATTTTTAATTCTCCTTATCCTAAGTTAACACAAATATCATATCACATTTTCATATAAATCGACAACTTTTTTGTATAATATTTTTTAATTTAGGAAAAATTATGTATTAAGAAATATCTAAATAGGAGGAATTAATTATGAGTGTGACGAAAAAACTTCATATACAAGGAATATCCATTATTTCTTTTGATGATGCCATAAAAAGTGCTTTAGATGAAACGGCAATGTCAATTGACCATATATGCAATTTAAATGTTATTGGACTTTCTTGTACCATAAAAGATAATGTTGTACAAGAATATATTGCTGATACAGAAATTACTTTTAAAGTTGATAAAGAAAGGAATTAGAATATGAAAACGATTGAAACCAAAAAAGATTATCAAAATTATGTAGATGCTAAATCACCTAACTCCCCTCTTGCTTTGAATATATTAAAAGCTTTTTTAGTGGGAGGCACAATCTGTTTAATAGGTCAATTTATTCATGATGGACTGGAAAGTTTAGGATTAGGTGATGATGCTGTTTCAGCAATAACTAGCATTTCATTAGTCTTTGCAGGAATCTTTTTAACTGCAATAGATGTGTATAGTAAAATCGGTAAATTTGCGGGTGCTGGTTCTATTGTACCAATTACTGGATTTGCAAACTCAATTGCCTCTCCAGCAATAGAATTTAAAAGTGAAGGATTAGTGTTAGGGGTTGGTGCTAAATTGTTTCAGATTGCAGGTCCTGTACTTGTTTATGGAATTTCTACTTCTATAGCCGTGGGAATCTTATATTATCTTTTTGTACGGTCAAGGATAAATGTGAAAAATCTATTGTTAAAAAATTTCTTCAAATAAGGAAAACTATAGAAAATGAGAAAGGAATGTTTAAGAAAATATGGCAAATAAAAAAATTGGGAAACAAACAATAAAATTAGAAAATCCAGTAACCATTTCTTCAACCTATTCGATTGTTGGGCAAAAAGAAGGTGAAGGACCTCTTGCAAAATATTTTGATATCATATTAGAGGATGAATATTGGGGGGAAAAAACTTGGGAGAAAACCGAATCTAAAATTGTAAAGGAATGTGTTGCTGGTTGTCTTGGCAAGGAACAAGTTAGCAATGACGACATTGATTATCTATTTTCAGGTGATTTATTAAATCAGTGTATTTCATCATCTTTTGGCATTAGAGAACGCCAAATACCATACTATGGATTGTTTGGAGCTTGCTCTACTTTTGTGGAAGGAATGAGTTTAGGTGCAATGCTAATTGATGGACAAATGGCAGATAATGTAATTTGCTCTACTTCAAGTCATTTTTGTGGAGCGGAGAAACAATTTAGATTTCCATTAGAACTAGGAAATCAAAGACCTCCTACTTCTCAATGGACTGTAACAGGTTCTGGTACTGCATTATTAAAATCTACTGGAGAAGGACCTTATATCACTAATGTTACAACGGGTAAAATTGTAGACATGGGAATTAAAGATGCCAATAACATGGGTGCTGCCATGGCACCTGCTGCTGTTGATACATTGTATCAGCACTTTAAAGATACTGGTAGAGGGCCAAGTTATTATGATTTGATTTTAACAGGGGATTTAGGACATATTGGAAAAGAAATTGTAATTGAACTTCTAGAATCACGTGGTTACAATGTAAAAAATAACTATAACGATTGTGGCTTGCTTATTTTTGATAGAGAAAAGCAAGATGTACACGCTGGTGGAAGTGGATGTGGTTGCTGTGCTACAACATTCTGTGGGTATGTTTTTAATCAATTAAAACATAAAAAATTGAAGAGGGTTCTATTTTGTGCAACGGGTGCTTTAATGAGTCCAACTACTGCACAGCAGAATGAATCAATCCTTGGTATTGCACATGCAGTAAGTATTGAGGTGTGAAAATAAAAAAATTGGACAGCCTTTTCTCGTCAAGAAAAAAGAAGTACGAATATAATTATTCGTATCTCATAAGCATTTTCACATAGCTACCTTGGTGGGTTAAAAAAAGAAGTATGATCTTCAATTAAAAATCATACTTCTTTTTCGTAGTTTTAGCTATTTTTGACAACACTTTCTATTTCTTGAAGTTCAAATCGATATTTCTGCATTACATTAGGATACTTCACATGATCTACTTCACTTAAAAACATCTCTTTTGGTCTAATCCACAAACTGCCATCCCCATATAGACGTCTATAAACTACATATTCTTCTTTACTTTCTGAATGTGTTGCAATATCTTCGACTAAATAATAGTCTCCTTTAAAATGCTTGTAGATTCCATGGATTCTCAATTCTTGCATCATCCAATCCTCCTTGTAAAATTATTAAATTTTATTTGCATTAAAAATATATTTATTATTTATTTCGTCTAAAGATTTATATTCAAGTGCTTCTCCTGTCTTAGCATCTGAATATGTTGGTGTTTCTCCATTTTCAGTATATTCTTCTTCTATTGATTCTAGTAATTCATAAGATATTCCATCATCTGCTATTTTTCCAAATTCATAATAATGTAATGCAGCTCCTCCTGCTCCTGCAGATAAAATAACGCCATTATCGTAAATAGATAAATCTCCTCTTTCTAAAGTACTTTGGAAGAACAAACTTACTGGTTGATTAGCCTGTTTATCAAATGTATAAATTGCTCCAATAGAACCACTAGCTCCTAAAAGAAGCTCATCTACTCCATTTTTATCAACGTCATAGAAAGAATAAGTCAATTGAACTCCTTCTCCTGAATAACGTGCTATATGCGCTAACAATGTAGTATCTTTGATACTGTACTTTTCTTCAATATTTTTTTCAGTATCTAAATTCTCTAAATCAAATTCTGCTAAAGCTTTTTGGTAATTTTCAATTATTCCTCCATACATTTCTTCATTTGTTAACTCGTCATTTGTGGTTGCTTTTGAAATTTGACTAGCATCAATTCTCTCATACAAAGTATCTTTTCCCGCTGAATCTTTTACATTTAATGTATTTCCATTAATTTCGAATTCTGTTTCAAAAGGGACATCGTTTCCATCATATAAAATAGAAAGTTTATTTCCGTTTACAACATATTTAAATGGCATAATTGTTCCGGCCGTATCATATTTTCCAGTACCATTTTCATTAAATGTATAAATAAATGTGTAACCTGGAAGATAAGTATCATTTTTCCAATCTCCTACAATTGATGATACATTTTTCAAATCGTTTGTTGTTGAAAATTCACTAGTGTTATTATTTTTATTTCCACATGCTGTCAAAACAAAAATGCTTAGTACTAATAAAACTCCTACACTTAAAATACATACTAATCTTTTCATTACCCAACCTCTTTTCCTTTTTAATTAATTTCAAACCTATTTAAAGATATCATATATTTTCTTTAAAAACAAGACTTTTAGAATAATTCTTATTTTTTATTTATTCATTACAAAGTTATCATTTATCTCATTACGTAATAGTCTATTATAAGCATAAAATGAGGTGCTGTTAAGTCACCTCATTTTAGTATGTTTTTAAAAATTTTTCTTAATTTAAGATATATTTTTCGAAATTATTTTCTCCATAAAGGCTTTTACTTCCTTAAATCTATGATTACGAGTTTGTATATATGTATCAATATCTATTCCAATCATTCGTTGTTCTATTTTAGAATAATAATCAAGGTAATCTTTCCCAAATTTTTTAGTCATAAATTTTAGAAATTTTCCTTCGGGTGATTTTGAAGAAAAATGTTCAAATCCATATATCATGTAAGGTGACAAAATAAATTCGCTTTCAGAATTACCTTTAGCATTTAACGGAATGATTTTAAACCGTCTTGTTCCACTAAGAAGTGACTGTACTTCAATTATTGATTCTATCTGAATTGGACTGTTGAAATTGAATATTTTTTTAACTTCATCAATTGTTAATTTATCTATAAATTTATTAGGAAGATCTTCATATCCTAAATAAGTAATATAGGCATCGCCAAAAATACTTCTCAAATATACTTTCCAATCGTTATTTGTGATAATTTTTTTGCTGTCAATATTGTAGTCAACAATTCTATCGTCAGCTACTTCATAATGCATTTTTGAACCATTCGTATTGGAAAGCTCAATTGCTAGTTTTTCGTCAGAAAATACAGAAGTATTAATATTTTCAAATTCAAAACCAAAAGACTTAAAAAAATGTGCAATTTGATCATTAGTAAGCTGAGTGACAAAGTTCAGATGAGACATTTATTTTTCCTCCTCTACGCTAAAGTCAAAAACTGACAGCACTCTTTGATTTCCAATGTTGAAAATTCTTTACCTCCTATAATCTAATTCGGTCAAATATAATTTATTTAACCGTGTTATATTATCATATTGTTACATGATTTTCAATAGTTTTATTTATTTCTTTCTTTAATGTAAATTGTCAAATTCTTTAAAAATTCTGCTTTTTCTCCATAAGGTTTTAAGTATTCTAGAGCTTCTTCAATAATTCTATCTAATTCCCTTTTAGCACCATCTAATCCATAATATGAAACATAAGTGCATTTTTGATGCTCTCTATCATTTCCAATAGGTTTGCCAAGTATGTCTTTGTCTCCTTCTTCTGATAAAATATCATCTTTTATTTGAAAAGCAAGACCGATTCTATCTGCATACTCAGATAAATTTTCTATTTCTTCTTCTGATGCTTCCGCAATAATTGCTCCCATTCTAAGACTTAATTTCAATAATGCAGCTGTTTTATTATGATGAATATATTTTAGTAACTCTAATGATATTTCTTTTCCTTCCAATTCTGTATCTAAGTATTCTCCTGCAATCATCCTATCCACCGCATTTGAGAATTCATCAAATGCTCTAATTTTGCTATGTAATTCGTTTTGACTTCCATTTTGTAGCACCTTTAAAAGCTCTTGACTGATTACCATATATGCATTATTAAATAGATAATCTCCTGCTAAAAGTGCAGTAGCATGGTTGAATTTTTTATGATTTGTAGGCTTTCCATGTCTAAAATCATCATTATCAATTTCTGGTAAGTCGTCATGAATTAATGAAAAATTATGTACCATTTCTAATGCCATAGAATATGGTAAACACTTTTCATAGTCTTCTTTAAACAGCTTATATGCTTCTATGACTAAAATTGCTCTTAACCTTTTTCCGCCAGCCATTAAACTATACTCTAATGACTCATTTAAAACTTTTTCATAGCAGTCATTTTTTCTTAAATATTTTCCTAATTCACTATCTATCATCATTTGATATTTTTTTAATTGTTCCTTAAAATCCATAATATTCCCTCACATTATATTTCATTATTCAACAGTTTTTTTCCATAGACCATGTTTGTTACAGTAAGCATATATTGTTGAACCTGGAACATATTTGCAGTGCGCTACTGCGTCTTTTCCTGGTTCTAAATATGTTATTACCTCTTTATCTTCAAATACAAATGCAATCCATTCAATGAAATGTTCCTCTTCCATTACATGATTTACAGTAACAAACACTTTTCCATCTCTTATCTCATAATTTGGTACATGTTTTTCCACTGCCGCATCAACTGAATTTGGTAGCAATACTTTCATTTCCTCTCCACAACACTCAATACCACATGAGCAATGACAATCTTCTATTACTTTTACAATGGCTCCACATTTCATACATTTTTTAACGACAAATTCTTTCATAAATTTACCTCCTACAATCGTATTTTTACAAATATTATTGTATAGTACGTTATTCTATTTTTCAATATTTTTTTTGAAATAAGGTGTTGATAGCAACTTCTTATAATAATTTCACATCTAGAATATCGATTAATGAAATAACCTCTTCATTAATAAATAGTTGTTTTCTTAAAAAATTAATTTTATTTACTCGACCTTCTACTCTTTTATATGCTCCGATTGCAATAATATGTTATTTTTACTTTTGTATTTTCACGAATCTTATTTAGTTTTTGTTCGATTTCTTCTATTTGTTCTTCGCTCAGTTCAGGTATTTCGACATACTCAATTTCTTTTTCCTTTAATTCTTGATAAAAGCCATTTAAAGCGTCAAAAGGCAAAAATTGTCTAGCTCTTTCTTCTCTAGATAGCATTATGACCACCTACCAATTTATTTCTAATTTTAGTTGTAGCAGCTTCTTGTAAATCCATTCCTTTAATAACAGCATTTAAACCAATTTTATGTTTTACTTGAGCAATTGTTAATTCTAAATTTCGTTCCTTTCGACGTTTTTCTTCATCTAGGAAAAAACTTAGTTGTTCATTTTGCTTTTGCTCTACTCTTAAAAAACTAATCCCAATTCTACGAATTGGTGTATCAGAAAAAGTCGTTTTTTTATATAACTCTAAAAAAGCTTTTACTAATTCTGAATATAAATTAGTTCTAAATGATAGTTTGTAGTTCCCTCCAGTTGATTTTCTTTTATTATTAGAATAGCCAATGTATAAATTAATTGTATCTGTTGTTAAGTGCTTTTCTACTAATTCCAAGCTTTTTAGTTCCACCATTTCTTTTAGCACAATCATTGTCTCTTGATAATTGTAATCTCGAAATAACACTTGACTTGTGGATACTGAATTTGTTTTGGGTCTATAATTTTTAATGTCACTAATGGTGCATGTTTCTATTCCCTTAGCATGATCTATTAAAAATTCTGCATTAACTCCAAATTCTTTATATAATTTTTTCTCATTATAATGTGCTAAGTCATACATATCGTATATTCCCATGCGGGATAGCCTATTTGAAATTCCGTTTACCAATTTGCCAAAAGTCAGTAAGCGGTTTATGATGCCAAAGTTCTTTTCGATATCTTTCTTCAGTAAGCCATCCAATGTTTGTTGGACTATGTTTTGACATGATATCTAAAGCAATTTTCGCTAAGTATAAATTTGTTCCTATGCCGCAAGTCGCAGTAATTCCAAATGTATCATAAATATCTTTCATAATTACTTTAGCAAGTTCAATAGATTTCATTTTATACATATTTAAATAATGCGTGACATCCAAAAAAGCTTCATCAATTGAATAAACATGGATATCATCCTTTGAAATATATTTTAAGTATATAGCATAGATATTGGCTGAATACTCCATATATTTTTTCATGCGTGGCTTTGCTATTATATATTCTACATTTTTAGGAATTTCATATAATCTACATCTGTTTTTAATTCCTAACATTTTCATTCGAGGAGAAATAGCAAGACAAATTGCCCCTTTTCCTCTTGTTTCGTCTGCTACAACTAAATTCGTACTAAATGGATCAAGTGCCCTTTCTACACACTCAACAGAAGCATAAAATGTTTTTAAATCGATACATAAATATATATTTGGTGTCATATATTTCCGTCACCTCCAAAAAAGAACATTAGTTCTTAAATTATTATAACATTATCTCATCATATTGTAAACACAAGTTCTCATATTTATTTTGCCAATTTTTGGAATATGTAAAAAAATAAGTTTCCTATTGTATAAAAAAAGCCATCTAAAATAGATAGCTTTTTTCTTAAAAAGATTTTAATTATTGATTTAGTGCATCAGCAAGCCTTTGCATAATAGTTGCAGTTTCAGCTCTAGTTGCAAGTCCTACAGGATCAATCATATTATTCTCTTTTCCATTCATTACTTTAGTTGTTGTACACCAACAAATTGCTTCATAAGCATATTCAGCGATAGAATCTCTATCGATGTAGTCTAATAGGTATGGACTATTAATTGCAAAGCCTTTTCCTTTAAACCTTGCATATCTATAAATGATGGTTGCTAAATCTTGTCTTGTAATATTACTATCTGGAGCAAATTTATTATCACCCACACCATTAACAATTCCATTCTTCGTAGCCCAAGAAACTGCTTCAGTATAATATGCATCTGGGGATACATCATCAAATGTTGATTTTGCGTATTCGATTGCATTTGAAAACCTAAATAATACTGTAACAAGCATTCCTCTTGTCAAATTGCTGTTTGGAGCAAATTCTATGTCAGACACACCTTTAAATAAATCATGTTTATTTACATACCTTACAGCATCATAGAACCAATCACTAGATTTTACATCAACAAATTTGTTATTCCACTGTAGTTCTTCTTGTTTTGCCTCATTAGTTATTTTTAGGAATTTAACTTCAATGGTGTGATTTTCTTTAATATCATGAATGGTATAAGTACTTGTGCTACCATAATTAATACCGTCCACAATAACATCTGTGATTTTATATTTTTCATATGGAACGATTTCAAATCTTTGACTTTTACCTTCTTCAACTTCTGGGTTTTCTGGTGTTATTTTACCTCCTTTTTCTAATGTAGTAGTAATCTTGTATTTTTTTACTTTAGAATCACTACTTTTATCAGTAGAGTCCGCTTTATCAGTAGTAGATTCCCCTGAACTTGATTTATTATTTGATGAATTTGTATCTTCAGATTCTATTGCCTTGTCTCCAGATGTTGTATTGTTATCCGCTATATCAGTTTTACTATCTTCTGAATCACTTTTTTCACCAGATTGTGTATTTATTTTTTCTTTCTCATTATCAGTAGATTCTTTTTCACCAGAATCATTTTCTATTTTAGTATCAGTATTATCTACTTTAATTTCATCACCAGAATTAACAATGGAAGTTGTATCACCTGAATTCGTATTATCAGCTAATACAATAGATGTAGATATAGTTAGGATACTAACCATTAAAAATAACATTTTCATCCATTTACTATTTTTCATATATAAGTTCTCCTCTCTTTGGTACAATTTCTAGAATATATTTTATCATATACAAGTAAAATAACAAGTAATAAAAAACTATTTTTTTTGATAAATAATATGCACGTATGTAGATTCTTGGCTTCTTTTCTCCATAATTTCAAAAGCTCTATTTCTTAACTCTTTTTGTGCTTCTTTTTTTGAAAGAGTATTATCGGCAAAAAAAGGTCCATCTATATATGTCACAATATCTACTTTTCCATCTACTTTCCCTTTATGATAAGTATTTGTTAGCGTATAAATAGGGACATTAAGTTCAACTGGATATTTAAAGGAAGTATCCGCAAAAGGTCTTATCTTAGTATAATATGGCCAAATGTGTGCTTCAGGATAAATTGTGATACTTCTGCAACGTTGAATATGTTTTTTTATTGTTTCAAGAAAATTTTTAAAACTTTTTGTATTACCAGGCACAGGTATTGCGCCAAGCATTGGTACTAAGTTTTTTAATCCTTTCATAGAAACATTTTCAGGATTAACAATAAAAAAATTGCGCTTAGGATAATTAGCAAGTGAAGGAATAAAAGTATCTGCAAATTCTTGTGTATGATTAGCATATATAAAATATCCAGTATTTTTACAACTTTTAAATTTTTCTTTTCCAATAAATTTAATATTAAATTTTATTTTAGCATAAAAATATTTTATTGGCATACTAAAAAAGTTTTGAAGAAGAAATGAGCAAAAGTTCCATATCTGATTATGTGTATAAGGATAATTTTCATCAATGGTAATAGGAATTATATCCGCTGAAGAAAACTCATCTTTCAATTCATCTTCATAGTATATTATTCTTTTCTCCATTTTTTCCCTTTCTTAAAAAAGGAGGACAATCATTTTCCTTAATTAATTACATACAAAATGACTGTTCCCTTTAATATAAAAAAACTTATTCAATTTCTTTTAAAGGTGATAATTCCTCGACTGTAGTATATTCAAGAGGCTTGTTATAAAACTTTTCATAAATTTTTTTCCAACAAATAAAGTTTTTCTTCTTCATCATTTCCGTATTCTCTTTCACTGATAAATCTTTATTTGGATAAATTGGTTTTTCAATATGAATATAATATTCTTTAATTGGGAAGCCATCACTTCCAATTCTATCACTATTTTTCATTGTGATAAAAATTGGAACAACTGGTACATTATTTTTAGATGCAATTTTGTATGCACCATTTTTTAAAGGCTTCGGTTTTTGATAATTCCACCATAAACTCTTTTCTGGATAAATTAAAATAAAATCGTTATCGTTTAATATGGTGTTTACTGCTTTCACAAACTCCATCATTGTATTAACATTAGAAGATAAAGGAAGTGTATTACTATTTCTGAATAAATACCCATAAAAACCTGGAAAATTAGTATAATTGCCTTCTCGAATTACCTTATATAATTTTTTCCTTTTAAACTTAGTTGACATGAAAGCGGTCTCGACAGCAAACACATCCATAGGATTAAAATGATTACATGTTAATATTGCTCCAGTTTCAATACTATTTAAATTCTCTATTCCATAAATTTCTTTAATAATTAATTGATTTCTTCTTAATAATTCTAATAGAAAACCATATCCAATTGTGTTAGCAATTGTAGTATTTACTTTAGAAGTCATTTTTTCTTTTAAATAATCTGCTTCTCCCGGCATAAGTGGAATAGTCGGTGGATCTTTTTCCGGATCTATATCAAACTTACCTTCTTTTTCAAGTCGTGATATTTCCTCTAAAATAGCTAGCCTATCTTCTGATTGACGAATCAAATCGTTTGATTTTCTAAAACTGCTTAAATAATTGTTTATCTTTTTCAAACGTGAAGGCTTTTTTCTATCATCACCTACACAATCAGTTTCGAACTGTGCAAGTTCTAATAAATTTTTACTTTTTTTATCATCATCTTTCTTTTGCTCATCGCTATATTCAAGTTGTACTTTCCTTATTTCATCAATAAAATCAGTTTTTTCAGCATATTTCCAAAAATATTCCTCATACATAATAGACTCATAGTGCCAAGGTTTGTGAGCAAAATTATAATGTACTAGCTTAATATCACTATTAGGAATACTTTTCCTCACAACAGGCATTTTATCCCATGTAACATCTAATAAATGAACTCTTCCCTTACATATTCTATTTAAATAATCTTGATCTTGTGCTACAGAAAAAGTCATCTTCTCTAACAAATATAAAAACTTTTCTTGAAAATTAAAATTTCTTAACTCTTTTAAGTTCATGATTAAAACACCAGCATTAAAGTAATGTTTATAACTAGAAACTCCCACTACCTTTTCTACATACTCTCTAAAAATTGGTGTAAAACCAACTATTTCATCTGGGGCAGCACCTAATAAATTATTTTTAATATCAATATTGTAGAGTTCTGCAACATCAGCATTCAAAACGATATCTGCATCTAAATATAGTGCCTTATCATATTGAGGATATAGTGTAGGTAAAAACAATCTAAAATATGTAGCTTTTGAATAGTAATCTCTTGTATATAATTTATCTTTAATACTATCAATATAATAATTTAAATCTACAAATTCAATTTTTAAGTTATTTTTCTCAAGTTTCTTTATTCGTTTAATATAATCTTTTGATATATTTGTATATAGAACTTTAATTTCATATAAATTATTATCAGATGAATTTTCTATAATTGATTGAATAGTTACAGCTAAAAATGGGATATACCCATCATCAACTGCAAAAAAAATGGGAATTGTTGTTTTATTTTTTTCCATATTCATTTCCTCTCGCTTCGAATTTATTTTTTAACTTTACATACTCATCTAAATCATCATCAAAGGCATGGCACTTTAATACATTATGTACTTCTTCTATATTCCATTGCTTATAATTTTCTGTATGTGGATATGGACGAAACATTAGTCTTTTACAAAAATGACATACAACTGTATTTTTTTTATTAAATTTGGATTGCTCATTAAAAATTCTTGGTATTAGTTTTTTTGAAGTCGTGGACCAAAAAATGGCATCTTGATCAGCAAACATCATTTTCTTAGTCTTTATTCTTTCTCTTGCTTTTTCAAGTAAACCGGTTTGCTTAATTTTTTTCATATTTAATAAAAGCATTCCTGCATTAATATAGTCCGGTCGAATTAACCAACAACCATATTTTTCTTTTACAGCCGCATATTCATAATTTTCAATGTCAATATTATAAAGCTTTGACAAGTCATCAGCTATCATCATATCAATATCTAAGTATAAAATTTTATTAGGAATTTCCTCTACTTTATCTGCCAAAAGTCTAAGTAAAGTATAAGGGGTGCAATAGGCATTTTCATTAGGGGAATTCATAAATTCTTCTTCATACAACTTAGATACATCTTTTTTTATTACTTGACTTTCAAGATTTTTTTCTTTTACTATTGAATTTAAAAATGCTATTTCTTCATCAGAAATAGGAATATAATCTTTGTTAATTCTTGAAACATCTGCAGTAAAAATAAAACACGTAATAGGTTCCTTTGTTCTTTTGATAATTGAAATCAATTCACATAATGCACCATCAAATACTTTTTTATTTCCACACAATAGTATATTTATCATAGCATCCCCCATGCAATTTTTAAACTAATCATATTTTATCACAAAATCTTAGTAAAAGCAACTACCTAAATTACAATTTGTCGGTTAGGCCATTGGGGACGGAGGATTTTGGCTTTTTTTCGACCAATAGGGACGGAGGATTTTGGCTGAATGCACATTTAATGGACGCCCCCATTGTGCACCCATTGTGCATTCAGCCAAAATCCTCCGTCCCTATTGGTCGAAAAAAAGCCAAAATCCTCCGTCCCCAATGGCCTAACCAGCAAATTGTAATTTTAAGAATAAAATTGTAAAAAAAAGCAAAATATATAAATGTATGAAAGGAGTTTTATCATGGATATAATGAAATATGTATGGTGTTTTGTAATTGGAGGACTCATTTGCATTGTTGGACAAATATTAATAGACAAAACGAAATTAACCTCTGCAAGAATATTAGTATTATTTGTGACGCTTGGTGTAATTCTGACAGGACTTGGACTTTATGAGCCAATCGTAAATTTAGCAGGTAGTGGTGCTACTGTACCATTAACGGGTTTTGGTTACTCACTTGCAAAAGGCGCAATAAAAGGAGTTCAAGAAGAAGGTTTATTAGGTGCTTTTACAGGTGGAATAAAGGCAACGGCAGGAGGAATTAGCGCAGCAATCATATTCGGTTTTATTGCGGCGTTGATATCTAAACCCAAAATTAAAGATTAAGACAAAAAAAAGCTACAACACTTGTAGCTTTTTTTGTTAAATTTTCAGAATAATTAAAATTAAGAAAATAACAAATAGAACTCCGAAGAAAATTAGTAAAATAATTGTAGGTGTCTCAACAGTATAGTTTTTTTCTGTAATACTCGTATCTACACTTGCTCCCTCTTCAGAAGTTTCTTTATTAGTATTTTGAGGCTCACTTGTAACATAATTTTCATTTTTATTTTGGTAAGTATTTTCATTTAAAACTTCTATAGCATCTCCTTGTAATATCATTTTATTAGATTCAAATTCCTTAGATGAATTGCTAACAATATTTTCTCCCATTACATAAGAGTGAAAAAATGTTAAATAGAACAACATACTGAATAATAAAACTAAAAATTTTTTCATTAATTTCCTCCCTAATAAAATACCTTCACCTATTTTATGTGAAATGACATCACAATATATTAGATGAAGGATATTGGTACTCTACTTCGATTATTAATATATATTTTTTTATTTTGAAATTACAGTTCTACATGATGCAGAAATACTTCCACTAGTTGCTTCATAATAAAATTCTCCGCCTTCACTTACATTTCGTAACAAGTATTTATTATAATCATCAGGTAATATTGGCTCTTTTTTCAAATTCCAAGGGGTATCAGTTAGTGCTTGTCCTCTAACATTTCCAATATAGTTGATTGATTCAGTGTTTGAAGAATAAATATCAAAGTTATCATCATTTATATCACATCCTGCTGCTACAAATTCTCTCGAATTAAAAGATATTTCAGTATTTCCTAAATACCTTGTCAAAAAAACAGCTGCAGCATACTCAGAATTTTTCATTAAATGACCGCCTTCGCTATTAGACGCGGCGCTAACAGCACTATCAATACTATTTTCATTTGTATCGTATGGATTTGCCATAACCCAAAAACCAGTCACTCCATTTTCAAAAGCTGGATGTAATTGGTATTCTATATCTAGTGTTTCACCATTTGGCATATAAGAAGAATCATCCCTTAAAAATACAATATCAATTGATGTAGTTGGTATATTTTGATATGTTTTTCCACGATAGAAATTTTGAATTTTATATGCAAATCTAGGAATCCATACATATGTGTTTCCATCACTCAGCTTCATGCTAGCTAATTTGGAAACCCCTTTTTCATAATTGTACCAATTTTCTGTGTAAACATTAGTTAAATTTTCTCCACTATAATTTAAGGGAGTCATTACATCTTTCGAAACTACTGGTCTATTAACTTTTTTTACATTATCGAATTCAGCTTCAGAACTAGTTTTCCCTAATTCTTTATGATAGGAATACTCTAAATCATTGTATGTGTTTCCAAATTCATCTGTGTATGAAAAAACATAAGTAACTCTATTTTCATCATCTAGTGATTTACTAAAAATAACTTTACAGTTATCAGTTGAATATTTTAAACCTAATAACTTAAAATCTTCATTTGATATTTCTTCATTTGAAGTAAAATCACATTCAGAAAGCATTTTTCCAGGATTATTATCGGATGGAATAATGTCATCATTACTGGTCAAGGCTAAATATATTGCATTTGTCGTATCTACTGCATTTTTCTTTCTAACACTATCCATTGTATTTAGTCCAGAATAAATAGTAATTGAAGCAATTAATACCATTACTACAATTGTTATAACTAAAGTAATTATTGTGATACCTTGATTATTTTTCATACAATTCTCCATTTCTATTATTCAAGCATTAGTCTCGAATATTTTTCTAGTATAGTATTACCATCATTTTTATATTTTATTACTACTTCCAAATACATCAACAATTTTATGTTTTACAATTGATTTTATCGCCTCACGCGCAACTCCTAAATATTTTCTTGGATCAATCTCTTCAGGATGTAAGGTAAAATACTCTCTAATAGATGCTGTCATGGCTAACCTTAAATCTGTATCAACATTTATTTTACAAATTCCCATTGTAGAAGCTTTGTGAAGAATTTCATCAGGAACGCCTTGTGCACCTGGAATTTGTCCTCCGAAGTGATTGCATTTTTCAACATATTCTTGAATAACAGTTGAAGCACCATGCAAAACAAGTGGATAGTTAGGCAATTTTTCTTGAATTCTTTCTAAGATATCAAATCTAAGTTTTGGTTCACCTTTAAATTTATAAGCACCATGGCTTGTACCAATTGCAATCGCCAATGAATCACAACCTGTTCTTTCAACAAATTCTAAAGCTTCATCTGGACTTGTAAAGTTACTGTCTTCCGATGAAACATTAACATCATCTTCAATTCCAGCTAGTTTACCAAGCTCCGCTTCAACGACAACCCCATGAGCATGTGCATATTCAACAACTTGTTTCGTAAGTGCAACATTTTGTTCAAAGTCATATTTAGAGCCATCAATCATAACAGATGTAAAGCCACCATCAATACAACTTTTGCATATTTCAAAATCAGCACCATGATCTAAATGAAGTGCAATAGGTATACCTGTCTCCTCAATTGCAGCTTGAACCATGTGTGTTAAATAGCTGTGCTTTGCATACTTTCTAGCGCTTCCTGAGACTTGCAAAATTACTGGGCTATTACACTCCTTAGCAGCCTCTGTAATTCCTTGTACTATTTCCATATTATTTACATTAAAAGCACCAATCGCATATCCTTGTGAATATGCCTTTTCAAACATTTCTTTTGTAGTAACTAATCCCATAATCATACCTCTTTCTATTTATTATTCTCTATCATTTTAATTATATAATAAACAATTTTTTTGTCAATAAAATCCATTTTTAATAAAATAACAAATTGTTTAAAAATATGACAAAAAAAGAAATGCCATAAAAGAAGATTTGAAAAATAAAGATGTATAATCTTCTTCTCATGGCATTTTTTTCATTAATTTAATAAAAATTATAATAATTGTATTCTTTCTTTTATTTTATCTTTTCCTAAAATCTTTAATATTTCATACAAGTCTGGAGTCATTGAACGCGTAGTGACAGCCACTCTAATTACAGTTGCAATGTCAGTTATATTACCTTTGAAGTTATCAGGAGACTCTTTATATTCTTTTATGCTTTCAGCATATCCATATTTCTTAGACAATTGTTTCATTTTATCGAACCATGTATCTTTATCATCTTCTGCACTATAATAATTATCAATGTAATCATTCAAAATAAGTTTAATTTCATTAATATCATTGATATTGCTCCATTCATACTGCTTCTCGTATGTTCCAAAATATTCTTCAAACATATACCAAGTATGTGTTTTAATATCCGAATAGCATGCATAATCTTTTCTTGGTTTCTTTTGCTCTCTTTCAATATTTAAAACAGCTATCGAAAGATCTTTATCCTTTACCAATACATCATAAAAATCTTTATCATATTCATTTGCCCAATTTAATAAGTTATCATATAAATCTGATGCTTTCATTTTTGAAATACAATTTTTAGAAATATTGATTAATTTTGCTGTATCAAATAAAGGACAACTACCTACTTTAGAAAAAGAAAACTCAAATTCATCTAAAGATTTATCTGGATTAGCCATTCGCCAGCCTTCAAAATTTGAATTAGCAATTGTCATCAAGTATTCTTGTAACGCCACTGTTGGGAACCCTCTTCTATGAAAACTTTCAACAGTAAAATCTTGATCTTTTCTCTTACTAATTTTTCTTTTTACACCATTAGAATCTATAATCATAATTAATCCTAAATGAGCATATTGAGGAAGTTTAAATCCAAATTTTTGGAAAAGCTCTATGTGAACAGGTACAGAAGAAAGCCAATCTTCTCCTCTCAATACATGTGTTGTTCTCATCAAGTGATCATCTACTACATGTGCAAAATGATAAACTGGTATCCCATCACTTTTAATTAAAACCATATCTTGATCATTTTCTGGGAAAGATACTTTTCCTTTTACCAAATCTTTAAATACTATTTTTCTATTATAGTTACCCGTAGATTTTAAACGTATGGTATATGGTTGTCCTTCTTTAATTCTTCTAGCTCTCTCTTCATTATCAATGTTCCTACATTTTGCGTATTGACCATAATATCCAATTCTAGCTTTCGTATTTTTTTGCTTTTCTCTTGTTGCCTCTAATTCTTCTGCATTACAAAAACATGGATAAGCCATTCCATTTTCAATCAAATATTTTGCAAATGTATCATATATCTCTTTTCTATGACTTTGAATATATGGACCATAATCTCCTTTTTGAACATCGGTACCCATAACACCTTCATGATATGTTAAGCCTAACATATTGATTGCATTTACAATATTCTCAATGCCACTTTCCACTTCTCTTTTTTGGTCTGTGTCCTCTATCCTTAAATAAAAAACCCCTTTTGTTTGTTGAGGTAATTTGTTTTCTATAAAACAAGATAACATATTTCCCATATGTACAAAACCTGTAGGACTAGGAGCATATCTTGAAACAACAGCTCCTTCTGGAAGATTTCTTTCAGGATACTCTTTTTCATAATCTTCAATTGTTTTTGTTACATTTGGAAACATTAAATCTGCTAATTCTTTATTTGTCATTTTTATCACCTATTTTTAAAATTTTATAAAAAATAACTTAGTTTTTGGTAAAATGGTTTTATATAAAAATACACATTGAATGATTCATTTATTACCGTAAAAACTACCAAAAGTCATTTTATATTTTTTTATTGAATTTGTCAATATTTTGCCACTTAAAACAGCAAATCGATAAATATTTTTATTAAAAACGTACAAAATATAATTGCGAAGTTTTCGCGAATAAATATAGGAGTGTGATTTTAAAATGGCACAAAAAATTTATTGTAGTGTTGAAAGTTGTGCATTTAACGCAACTGATAAAAATGAATGCACTTTAAAAAGTATTCAAGTAACACCTTGTACAAACTGTCAGAAAGGTACTCCACAAGATGAATCATTTTGTGGTTCTTACAAAAGAGACTAGTATTTAAAAAACTCACCAAACAGAAAAATATGGTGAAAAATATTTATTCTTTTTATAGAAGGATACTAAAAAAGAACTAGATAGCAAAACTATTTGGTTCTTTTTCTCTTATAATCACTCTAGATGAAACTACTTTTTATGCTCCCCTTGCTAGTGAATATAACATATATTTTTTATTGCTTCAATAAGTGGGAACAAATTTTCTCAAATAATATTTTAATACTCCTTGCTTTAGTTATTCTAAATAAAAATTTTAACTCGAACCTACGACCTCTTCCATCACAACGCTTCGCATTACATCCTTTGCTTATCGCAAATTCTGTAATGCCAGCGTTTGAGACAATTTTTTCTCGCTTATTCTGCCACTGGCAGCGCTCGAAAAAATCGCAGTTCACAGCCTCGGCGCTTCTACGAGCGCCCGGTTAACCGGTGGTCGTGGCTTCGCACTCCAACAAAAGGGATGCAAAAAAAATACAGATAGCTTTGCTATCTGCATTTTTTTGGCTCCCCTTGTAGGACTCGAACCTACGACCTACCGGTTAACAGCCGGGCGCTCTACCAACTGAGCTAAAGAGGAATATAAATATGGCGAATACCTATCTTCACAGGGGGCATCCCCCAACTATTGTCGGCTTTATTGAGCTTAACTTCTGTGTTCGGTATGGGAACAGGTGTGACCTCAACAACATCTTCACCACGATTTTTAGTATACTATTATTATAATTTATTGTCAATAAAAATATTTATTTTTTTATTATTTTTTTATCATTGTTGTTTTAATCTTAAAAATCCCTTTTCTTCCCATCTATTATAGTCTAAGTTTAACTTAAAGACTGTTTTAGGCTTAGCTCCTGCCCTATTTTTATCAACAACGCAAGCATAATACTTTGTATTCGAAACATTTGGCTTTTCTAAATCAATATAATCATCAGAATCTTCTTCTCTCGAAACTTCATATTGCTGATATGTAGTGCTATTTATTTCTTTAATTAAGCATAAATTATCTAAAACCTCTTTTACCGTTCTACTACCAGCGATATCGTTAATATTCATATTTAGAGGAGGCGTAGAACTTTCTGCTAATTGTAAAGTTGAACCTATGAAGATATTAAATTTTTGTGCCAAATTTGAAAGTACAGTAGCAGTCTTTTTTAATTCTTCCAAATTACCTATGTTATCTATATCTGTCTTTAATGTATCATAGAAATAATACTCAATGCCTTCTTTATAGTAATAATCTAAAATAATATTTCGAAGTTCATCATTGGTGTGATCAGCTGTATGTACAAAATAAATACCTGATTCTACCCAATTAGAGACCCAATCAGTTGCTTTTACTGTTTTATTAAATTCTTCTGAATTTTCTTCCAACCTTTTTAAAAAATCTTCTCTTGTTTCGCCTTCTTTTTGCACAATAAATCCATCTTTGTCTACCTCTATGTCAACTCCTTCATTTGGTCTAAACTTTAAAGCAAGTAATTCAGCTTCTCTCTTCTTCAAAATTTGTCCATGCAAAGCCTGAATTTCCGGAGAATTAACAATAGTAGTAATTAAACATAGTCTCATCTTATCTTCCGTCATTTCATTTGAAATAAGTAAGACCTTCTTTTTTTGCACAAAAACAAGATATGCAATAAGATTACATATAAATCTACTTTTACCAGAGTTAGATGGCATAGCAAATGACATTGTTTCCCCTTTTCTAAGTCCCTTAAATGTTTGTGTTAAAATTGGAAACGGCAAATCTATTCCATTGGTAAGATTATTATTACCAGTAAGTAAAAAATGAGTTTCTCCCTCATTAATCACTGATTCATTCATAGAACTCAAGAATGAAAGGCTATTTACTCTAGTTTCAATCTCTGCTATTGTCATTTCGTTATATCTTTGATAATTTTTTATATCAATAACTTTCTTTTGAATTGATTCAGTCGGTGCATACACATATGCCTTTTTCAAAAGAAATAGTTTTTTTATTTTTACAAATATAGTATCAATTGGTTCCTCTAATGAATTAGCATAGTTTTTACAAACTTTTATCAGTTGAGGAATTTCTTCTGTTACTTTTGGGAAAGAAAAACCTGCCTTAGCTGCTTCGGATGCATAAGCTTGACCTTCACGAAAAAGTACTAATTTATATAAATCTAGCATTTTAGGAACTGAAAATTGACATTCCTTAATGTCGAGATAAAACATTGCAATTGCTTTTGGATTATTATGAAGCATTCCTATATAAGCTATTTCAAGTTTTTCATCAACTAAAATAGGTGGAAATTTTATTTCATCATTCATAGGCAAATATATTCCCCTCCATTCAAAATTTATCATTTGTTAAACATATTCATATAAATCATAACACTCTTTATTATACAAATCAATCACTATTATTTACAAATTTCGTATTTTTTGTCATAAGAAAAATGGAAATCTAGCAATCAAAGATTGCTGATTTCCATGTGTGAAGCTTTGCTTCACTTCTAATGTAATTATTCTTGAATAATAGGAAAGAATTTAGATAATAATTTTTGTTTGCAACGCTTGCTACTCGCAAGCTACAAGCAAAAATTTCTATAACTTTCCTATTATATAAAAAAACTTGAAAGCAAATACTTTCAAGTTCTTTTTCTCTTTAAAACTTATACCTCATTTAATTTATAATTTGAATAAGCTTCATCAATTCTCTCGTTTATTAAAGATTCTACTTGATCCTTGTCCATTGCTTCGGCTAAAACAAGTTCACTAACTAAAATCTGTTTAGCACTCGTTAACATTTTCTTTTCACCAGTAGCTAAAGGTTTTACTTTGGCTCTAAAACTTAAGTTTCTTACAACGTCTGCAACTTCACAAATGTCACCACTTTTCATTTTGTCTTGATTATCTCTGTATCTTTTGTTCCAATTAGAAGACATATCTGTAGGTGCACTACTTAAAACGTCTAAAACATTTCTTGCAGCATCATTTCCAATAACATCTCTAACTCCAATAAGTTCTGCATTCTTAGTTGGAACCATTACTTTAATATCACCAACAGGCATTTTCATAACGTAATATTTTTGTTTTTCACCTAAAATTTCTTTTTCTTCAATAGATTCAATTGTACCTGCCCCATGCATTGGATAAACGATTTTATCTCCTACTTTAAACATTTCAATCACTTCCTTTAACCTTCCAAATGTAACACGCTCATGGAAAGACTTTCCTCTCCGACCGCTATTTCATTATAACATAAAAAATGGAAAAAGTCAAAGAATTTAGTAAACAAAAATGTTATATTACCATACTATATATAAAAATGCAATATATTTTCTAACTAAATATATGTTTTTTTCAAAATTGAAAAATTAAAATCCATAGTAACACATTTAATATTCTTGAATATTATATAGCATAAGCAAAGAAAAAAAGGAGGCGCAATATGGGATTTTTTAGAAATTTTGGCAATAATGACGATGACATACTTTGGTTTTTAATTCTATTCCTACTTCTATTTTGGAATGGTTGCGGTTGTAACAATAACTGTGGCTGTAATCGTAATGCAATTGGCCCTGCTAATGATTGTGGATGCAATAATTAATAGGCCACTGAAACTCTAGCGCAGAAAGGAGGAAAAATAATGTTTGGTAGAAATGGTTGTGGATGTGATGATATTCTATGGATTATCATTTTATTCTTCATAATAAGCTGTTGCTGCGGTAATGATGACCGTAGAGGCGTTGGACCTTGTTGTTAATCTAGATACTAGAAATTAGAGGTTAGAAAAAGAGGGTACTCTAAAATAGGAAATGCACACAGTCTACATTTCCTATTTTAAAGTGCCCTCTTTTCATATATCCTTATTTTTCATTTTTTTGAGTAATTTGCTTCATTTTTTGAGCAAGCTGAGTATCTTTTATATTATTTTTCTTAACCCTTTTCTTTAGTTCTTTTTTTAAAACTTCTGATGATAAATTTCTAATAATCTTACCATTCATGACAAGAGATATCTTTCCTGTCTCTTCTGAAACAACAATAATGACAGCATCTGAAACTTCAGAAAGTCCAATTGCAGCTCTATGTCTTGTACCAAACTCTCGATCTAAATCATCCCTATCAGTTATTGGTAAAATACAAGATGCAGCAACTATTTTGTTATCTCTAATTACAACAGCACCATCATGAAGTGGTGTATCTGGTACAAATATATTTTGTATAATTTCTTTTGAAACATCTGAGTTAATTGTTACACCAGTATGTATAATTTCGCCTAAATTTGAATCTTTTTCAAATACAATGAGAGCTCCAGTTTTTTCACTTGCCATTCTTGCTGCTGCCTCAACTACCTCATCAACACTTTGCACACTAGAGTTATCTTCAATATCAAAAAAGTTTTTAAAATTCGTTGAGCCCATTTGTTCAAGCATCTTTCTTAATTCTGGTTGAAAAACAACTATAAATAAAAGAACACCATACGTTACAACTGTATTTAAAATGTAGTGAAGTATATTTAACGATAAAAACTCACTAAGTGCGTTTGCAATAATTAATAAAGCTGCACCTTTAATAAGTTGTACAGCTCTTGTACCTTTAATCATCTTCACCAATTTCAATATTAGATAAAACACTATTGTGATATCAATGATTAATGCTAATATTTTGATTGGATAATCGATTAACGTATTTATATAACCTAAAATTTTAGCATCATAAAATGCTTCAAATGATCTTATAATTGATTCCATTTTTACTCCTATAAAGATTTATCTGATGATAAGTGCTATAACTGTTGGTAACACAAACATAGCTGCCAAAAATACACATACCCATCTAGCAATTGTTTTTTGTTTACTATTCATAATAAGTTCCGCCTCCTTATTTTTTCAAACCTTACACCTATTATATTAAACAAAATCAGTAATAAAGTCAACTAGAATTTTTTGAGAAAAATACAAAAAAGTATCATGACAATGAATACTCAAAGCCATGATACCTTATGGTGCACGAGACCGGAATCGAACCGGTACGGGTTATTAGCCCGCAGGATTTTAAGTCCTGTGCGTCTGCCTGTTCCGCCACTCGTGCATAAATTAACGAGCTACAATGCAACTCAACTGACAAAATATATAGTAACATTTATGCAAAAAAATGTCAACACTTTTTATTAATTTTTTTGTTACAAAATGATATTATATGCATGGTGTAAGAGTTAATGTTATGTAAAAGAAGATAAAAAAGGTGTACTTTTATTAAGCACACCTTCTTTAAATATTCAAAACAATTACTCACATGGTGTAACTTCAATTGAAGGATAATTTTCGCATATTGTAGGTGTATAGCAATAATCATTTCCATAGTTATTATCCCAATTACCATGTGCATCTCTGAAACAAAAATTAATATTTGTTCCAGTAGGAACAGTTATCTCAGTTTTATAACAGCTTTTTAATCTTCTCATTTTTACTTCAGTAACATCAGTCCAATTTTCTGTTCCATAATGTAAATAAATTGTTGGTGCTCCAGTTAAACAACCTGTATACCTCAATTCATATGTTTGTTCCTTACTTTTTTTAGTTGTAGCCATAATCCCCTATCTCCTTTGTAAAAAATCTATACTATTATGATATCGTAACATTTTTTGAATTGCAATATTTTTTTATTATTATTCCACAAAAAAAATTAACTATTCATTAATTGAAGCATTATATTATTAAATCAACACTACATCTCTACTTTATGAAAAGTCTTTTTACCTTTCTTTAGAATAATATGATCCTCTATATTTTCAATCATATAATTAACATCTGTAATTTTTTCATCATTAATTGTAATTCCACCTTGTTCAACTAATGTTCTAGCTTGGCCTTTTGAAGGAGCAAGTTTCGTTGCAACTAATAAATCAACAATAGAGATTGGTAATGATTCAATTTTTGTAGTTGGCATATTACCTAAATCTGCTCCACCACCAAATAAAGCTTCAGCAGCACTTTGAGCTTTTTGTGCTTCTTCTTCACCATGAACAATTTTAGTTATTTCGTATGCTAACACTTTTTTCGCTTCGTTTATTTTTTCACCTTCAACATTGCATAAGTTGTCAATTTCATCTAAAGGTAAAAAAGTAAGCATACACATAACGTTTTTGACATCTGCATCTGCAATATTTCTAAAATATTGATAAAATTCGTATGGAGATGTCTTATTCGGATCTAACCATAAAGCACCTTTTGCTGTCTTACCCATTTTTATTCCTTCTGTTGTCGTTAACAATTTAAATGTAAGACCAAATGCTGTAGCTTGTTCCTTTCTTCTAATTAAATCAGCTCCTGCTAAAATGTTTGACCACTGATCATTTCCGCCTAATTCGAGACTACAGTTATATTTTTTATATAAAACTAAAAAATCATATGCTTGCATTAACATATAGTTAAATTCTAGGAAAGATAACCCTTTTTCAAGTCTCTTCTTAAAACATTCAGCAGTAAGCATCTTGTTAACTGAAAAATAAGAACCAATATCTCTAATAAAATCGATATAATTAAGTCCAAGAAGCCAATCAGCATTATTCACTATTACTGCAGCATTTTCTCCTTCAAAACTTACAAATTTTGAAAGTTGTTTTTTAAAGCATTCAACATTATGATTAATTTGTTCAACTGTCAACATAGAGCGCATATCAGTTCTGCCTGATGGATCTCCAATCATACCTGTACCACCACCAATTAAAATAATTGGCTTATGACCTGCTTTTTGCATATGCGATGCAACCATTGCAGAAACGAAATGACCTACATGCAAACTATCAGCAGTCGGATCAAAACCAATATAGAAAGACACTTTTTCTTTTTCAAACCATTCGCGAAGTCCCTCGTGAGTAACTTGTTCTATGTATCCTCTTTCCTCTAAAGTGTCAAATACGTTTTTCATAAAAACCATACCCTTTCAATTAATTACAAATAATTATTATATTGTGGCTAATTGTAACTATAATAAAGTTAACAAAAGCTAAGTAAAAAATTTATGGAGAGCATATATACTCTATTTTCATTAATACTGTATATTATTAAATGAATTATTCATTTCAATATCATAATCTATATAGTTATTTTTCTTCATATAATTTTGAATTACATTTGGTGCTATCCCAGTAACTGCTGAAATTGAAGGAATAGAATCAAAGCTAACGTTTTCATCGAAATAATTTTTAAGTACCGTATTTTCATAAGCAATTTCTTTTGAGCAACTAGTACATATATCATTTTCTGACATAATGAAAGCACCACATTTTGTACATTTTTTGATTTCCATAATTTGTCCTCCGTTCTTTAATAAAAATTAATACAATTATATTTTTTCCTCGTATATTCGAATTATACCATAACATGTCAAATAATAAAAGGAAAAAATTTTAATATTTTTGTTGCGAAAAGAAAATGTTTATGCTAAAATAAAATAGTATTGTTCATAGGGGTGTAGTTCATCGGTAGAATAAGAGTCTCCAAAACTCCAGAGGAGGGTTCGATTCCTTCCACCCCTGCCAGAAGAGCAGAATGCCATTTTATAAGCATTCTGCTTTTTCATATCTAAACGGAAGGAATCGAAAAGGAGTGGTCGAGTACGCAGTCGGTCAGGAGCCGACAAGTACGAAGACAAAAACAGTCCTGTGGACTGTTTTTACGACGCGGCCTCCGGCGATTCCTTCCACCCCTGCCAGAAGAGCAGAATGCCATTTTATAAGCATTCTGCTTTTTCATATAATAGGAAAGTTATAGAAATTTTTGCTTGTAGCTTGCGAGTAGCAAGCGTTGCAAACAAAAATTATTACCTAAATTCTTTCCTATCATTCAAGAATAATTACATTAGAAAGTGAAGCAAAGCTTCACATATGAAAATCAAAAATCTTTGATTTTTAGATTTTCATTTTTCTTATATCTAAACGGAAGGAATCGAAAAGGTACCCCTATTAAAGAGGTACCCTTTCAATTTTCTTGATAATCTTTATGTTGCCACTTGCATATTCAATTTGAACATAATCACCTACCTGATATCTTACCTGTTCCTCATTTACAAGGACTGAAGAACGATACAGTTCATCATTAATGACATAGTAAAAATACGATGTCCCATCAATCTCAGCCTGATATTTTTCAGTAATTACACCGCTCATGTTTGTTAAAGAAACATTCTCGGGCACAACCTCTGTAATACCTATTGCCTCTAAGTATCCATAAACAGTATCCTCAAAACTTGCCCCTACGTACGCATTAGAGTAATTTTCAAGACTTACCATTGCATACCTTTGAATTAGCCCAGACTTGTCTTTCATATTCATCAAATACGTAGGATGTCCCGCAACATTTACCATGATTGGATAGGTTGCCTGATACCCCATATTCTGAATAAGACCTTCCACTACTACTTGAGCAGAACTTTCTTCTGCACCTGGAATTGGGTAGTAAATACATTTGCCAGTAGCTGTATTGACAGTAAGGAATCCAACATTAGACTCTGTTTTGTTAGCTGGCGTAATACCAGTAAATATCAATACTTCACCTTTCTTATTAACAAAACTATTGTATCCAAAGAAATTTGGTTCGTCTTTTTCTTTACTTGAAGAATTGTCGGCATAACTGTAAGTCGTTCTCCATACATCAGTATTGGAAGGATTCCACCAACCATGAACATACTGATAATGCCATTTTGAAACTTTCATCATATATTCAAGGCTGAATATATGATCAAGCCATTCAGGTCTATCTTCAAGGAAATACATCTTAGATTGTCCCATGCAAGCATTGGTAAGAACAAAACGATCCACTTTACGTGCACTCCATACACCAACTTGAGGCTGACTTACTGCAGATACCCAATATGGGACTCCTTCGTCATTAATCTCCATAAAATGAGATTCAAATACGATTGTTGGATATTGAAATCTCAAAAGGCGTTTTAAATCTTCATTAAAAAAAGAACTAGTACTATAACGAATTGGTTGTTCTGTTTGAATAAAACTAGCTTCATTGCTCTCACAATCAACAAGCACATAACCAGGAATCCCATATTTTTTCGCCTTTTCATACTTGAAAAAGCCACCATATTTAAGCGGTGAAATTCTATACTGCTTTCCTTGGTATATAATAAGATTGTATTCCTTATCTATTTCATACCAAGAAGCATTAGGAACTTTTCCAAGTACTCTATCTCCTAGCCTCTGTGCAGTATCAAGATCCATTACATTGTATGAGTGAAACTGAGAGATATCTTCAAAATCTTCGCTAAAATTTCCCTCCGTCACTTGCACAATATTTTTATACGTATTCGATTGAAATACCGGAGAGCCAATAAATCCTAAAAGTACGATTAAAAACAAAATTACTAATGTCGAAATCCATGTAATGATATGACCAGCATGTATATCTCCATTCCAAAAAAATTTAATTAAAAAAGCAAAACTCGCCATTCCAAGCACACCAGAAACAAACCACCACATGCCAACGCTTCTTAGAGAAAAAGCAGGTAATGCGATATAAAAAAGCATAACAGTTACCATCACAGCAATCATGAATACAGCAATAAAAGAAATTACTTTTTTCACTTTGTCTTCCTTTCTTAGGTAAAAAACCTAGGTCGTTACATAAGATATAGATTTTCCTTCATTAATATATCACATTCTTTACTTTATGTCAACAAGATCAACTTATTTAGTCTAACAAACAGTGTAGGTTTGTCAAACATATGTCACACTTTCTTAGAAATGTCTATATTTGAAATACCTTTTTTCATATACTAGCTCCACTATGCCTGAAATTTAGCCAATTTTTCATTTGGACTCATCCAATTTAATGGTCTCATTGGAAA
>JAFUGH010000039.1 GCA_017469465.1 Clostridia bacterium
AATGGGTGCACAATGGGGACGTCTATTAAATGTGCATTCAGCCAAAATCCTCCGTCCCTATTGGTCGAAAAAAAGCCAAAATCCTCCGTCCCTATTGGTCGAAAATCCTCCATCTCCGTCCCCAAGGTCTAACCGACAAATTGTAATTTGCATGAAGAAAAATATTTGGATATAATATAATTAATATTTTGATATGGAGTGATGTTTATGTTAGAAAATCGTTGTGATTGTAAACCTTTAGATGAAAAAATGGTTGTGCAAGCGAGAAAAAGAATGCCAGATTACAGTGATATAAGTGATTTATCTGATTTCTTTAAAGTAATGGGAGATAGCACACGTTTGCAACTTTTAATGGCTCTTCAAATAGGGGAATTTTGTGTATCAGATTTATCTTTTTTATTGAATATGACTCGTAGTGCAATATCACACCAATTAAAAGCACTTAGAATATCTAAATTAATTAAATCGAGAAAAGAGGGCAAGACAGTGTTTTATTCTCTTGATGATGATCATATTAAAGGAATACTTGAAAAATCTTTAGAGCATATCCAAGAAAAATAAACATTTTATGTTTACCATTGTAATTTTACCTAATTTGTGGTATACTACTTGCGATGTGAACAACGAAAAGTGTGAAATGTAGCGGAGCATGCATGATACTGTTAGAGCTTTGCTCACTACAGTATCAGTATACAGTGGACATCGTGCTCCATTACAACATGTTTATATGGCGAATCCGTTCGCCATACATTTATTGTTTTTTGCAACGATATTGATACAAATTCTTGGGGAGGAAATAGAATGTTTATAGATTATGCTAAAATTATAATTGCTTCTGGAAAGGGTGGAAATGGCGCAATTTCATTCAGAAGAGAAAAATATGTAGCAAATGGTGGACCAGATGGTGGTGACGGTGGAAAAGGCGGAAGTGTTTATTTTCAAGTAGATTTAGGACTAAATACACTGGTAGATTTTAAATATAAAAAGAAATATATAGCTCAAAATGGTGAAGGTGGAAGTGGAAGTAGATGTAATGGTAAAAAAGGTGCAGATATATATATTAAAGTTCCGCAAGGTACTGTTATTAGAGATGAAGAAACTGGTAAGGTGATTGCGGATTTATCTGAACCAGAACAGGTTGAATGTATTTTAAAAGGCGGAAAAGGCGGAAAAGGTAATGTTCACTTTGCCACGCCAACAAGGCAAGTGCCAAATTTTGCAGAAACAGGGGAGCCGGGCATTGAAAAAACTGTAATTTTAGAGTTGAAATTAATTGCAGATGTTGGACTTTTAGGCTTTCCAAACGTTGGCAAGTCAACACTTCTTTCTAGGATGACGACCGCAACTCCCAAAATTGCAGATTATCATTTTACAACACTTGACCCAAATCTTGGAGTTGTTAAATTGGATAATGGTGAAAGTTTTGTAATGGCAGATATACCAGGAATCATTGAAGGAGCAAGTGAAGGTGTGGGTCTTGGACTTAAGTTTTTAAGACATATTGAAAGAACAAGGCTTTTGGTTCATGTTATAGATGTAGCTGGAACGGAAGGTAGAAATCCTGTTGATGATTTTAATATTATTAATAATGAATTAAAAAAATATAATGATAAACTTGCTAATAAAAAGCAAATTATCGCTGCAAATAAAATAGATGTATTACAAGATGAAGAAAATTTTAAAAATCTTGAGCTTGAAGCCAAGAAATATGGATACGAAATATACAAGATATCTGCTGTAACTGGTAACGGTTTGAAAGAACTATTTTATAGGGTTGCAGAGGTATTGAAAGAAATCCCAAAAGTAGAATTAGAAGAAATTGATAAAACTGTTTATTATACTTTGGAAGAGGAAGAGGGGTGGTCAATTTCAAGAGCTAGTGATGGTGCATTTGTTATTACAGGGAAAGATATTGAAAACTTGATGAGAAAGATTAATTTTTCCGATTATGAATCTTTAAGCTATTTCCATTTGATGCTTAAGAAAATGGGCATTGACGCAGAGTTGCATAGAAGAAATATAAAAGAGGGAGATATTGTTAGAATATTTGACTGGGAATTTGAATATGAACTTTAATAAAAACATTGCACGTCATCATTTTTATGATAAAATATAATAGAAACAAATGAAGAGAACGGAGGAATAATAAAATGCAAATAGGAATCGATACAATATCAGCATATGTTATAGGAATTATTTTTGCAATAGTATTAATATATTTTATGCTAAAATCAGCCCAAAAAATTACATTTATTTTACTAAATGTATTGTTTGGAGGAGCGTTATTCATCATACTAAATATTTTTAATTTACAGCTTCCAGTGAACTTCCTTACTGTTTTGCTAACATGCCTATTGGGGGTACCTGGAGTTATTCTTATTATTATCATGAAATTTGTTTTAGGAGTGTTGTAATGAAAAAAAATATTATTAAGACTTTTGCGTTTATGTTTAGTGCAATGTTTTTAGCAAAGATATTGGGACTAGTAAGAAATATAGTTTTTGCAAATTTTTATGGAACGGGGTTTGAAGCAACCGCGTTTTTTACTGCTTCTCGAATTCCTTTACAGTTATTAGATTTAACTTTAGGCGCAGCAATATCTTCTACATTCATACCAGTGTTTAATGAATATATGCAAAAGAATGGAAAAGAACGAGCGATACATTTCGCAAGTAATTTTTTAAATGTTATTATTATTATTTCACTAGTATTATCAATACTTGGAATGATATTTGCAGCACCAATTGTAAAATTTATTTCTCCTAATTTAGATCCTACAACAATGGAACTAACAGTTTCTCTTGCTAGAATTTTGTTCCCTGTTTTGCTGTTTACAGCAGTTGCGTACGTTTTCGTTGGATTTTTGCAATCGATGGAGGAGTTTAATATCCCAGCAATTATTAGTGTAGTTTCAAATGGATTACTAATTTTATATTTGTTAATTTTTAATGATAAATTTGGTGTACAAGGCGTTGCAGTTGCGATGCTTATTGGTTGGGGAACGCAAATAATAGTGCAACTTCCAGCAGCATTAAAAAAAGGATTTAAGTATCAATTAAAAGTAGATTTTAAAGAGGAAGGATTAAAGAAAGTTGTAAAATTAGCAATTCCAATTTTAATTAGTTCATGGGTTCAACCGATTAATAACATAGTTAATTTACGCTTAGCATCTGGTTTAGAAGGTGGTCAAGCAGTTTCGGCAATTGAATATGCTTATACACTTTACTTAATCATTGTTGGAGTTTTTTCATATACATTGTCAAACATTATATTTCCATCCCTTTCAAAACTAAGTGCGAGTAATGACGAGAAGCAATTTAAAGATATCATCAAGAGAGCAATTAGCATTTCCATATTTTTTATTATTCCAATGTCAGTTGGAATTGGTTTATTGAGTAAAGATATTATTAGCTTGATTTATGAAAGAGGAGAATTTACAGTAAGTTCAACTAATTATACAGCTGCAGCATTACAATTTTATGCAATAGGAATGATAGGATATGGTTTGATGGAAGTATTGAATAAAACATTTTATGCAAGACAAGATGCAAAAACACCAATGTTTATTAGTGGTTTTGCAATTATATTGAATATTTGTTTAAGTATTTTTTTAGTAAAAATAATGGGATATACGGGACTTCCACTTGCAGCTTCTATTACGTCTATTTTAACAACTGTTATTATGTTGGTAATAATTAACAAGAAAATTAACGGAATTGTGGATAAAGAAACGTTAAAAGAAACAATAAAAACAATTATTTCAGCAATGGCAATGGGGGTAATAGTTTATTTTGTGAAAACAATAGATCTACCTTTGATAATATCTCTTGCCGTTGCAGTTATTTTAGGTATTGTAATATATCTTATAGTGGAAATATTTTTAAAATCAGATATAATTAAAGTAGGATTAGAAATGCTTAAAAGCAAAATTAATAAAAATAATGAGAGATAAGGGCACTTTGTACTAGGTATTTATGTGGGTTTGAATCCAAAATATCGCCCTCAAAAAAAACACCAAACATAACTGACGTTATATTTGGTGTTTTTTTATGGCGGAGTGGGTGGGATTCGAACCCACGTGCAGCTTGCGCCACCAACTGATTTCGAGTCAGCACCGTTATGACCACTTCGGCACCACTCCATAAATTGAGGTCACAAAATGAATTATAAAATAAATATAAAAAATATTCAATATAATAAAAGAATTATTATAAAATTTATCATCAGTATGATATAAATTTTGCTTTTAGGTATTGACAAATTAGCATTGTCCGTTTATACTAAATAAGTACGAGATGGCGGAGTAGCTCAGTTGGCTAGAGCGCCCGGTTCATACCCGGTAGGTCATGAGTTCAAATCTCTTCTCCGCTACCACATTAAAAGGTTTGCCGTTTAAAAGCAAACCTTTTATTTTTAGATATTAATCTGCGGGTGTAGTTTAATGGTAGAATCCCATGCTTCCGACCTGGTGGTCCGGGTTCGATTCCCGGTACCCGCTCCAAAATGTTTTTTCTCGAACTCTAGCATTTTGCTAGGGTCCTTTTTTGGATGTAACTGAAAATTATGTTACATCAAAAAGGGGTGTCCCTTTTTGCTAAACTATCCTCAACAGTTTTAAAAAACTCATCTAACTCAGTTTCAACCTTTTGATATCCTTGTGGATACATCATATATCCATTAGCACTGATGGATTGGCCATTTTTATAAGTAATTCTTAGAGTAAAATTATTTCCATCCATTACATTTGAGTTTGATTGTTCAAAACCATTCCAGAGTGCTAGATGATTGTCTCGAATTATTTTCTCTAATTCTTTTAAAAACATTGTGTCTACTACCTCTAACAATTTGACATCTTTATCGGCTCTATATGAAAAAGTCTCTTTTTTATAATAAACGGTATCATTTTCTATATACAATTCTTGTTCAATTGCTCCACCTAAACTGTATCCTCTTGAAAAACGAAAATGTAGTATTTCATTGTCGGGTGGATTCCCACATTTTTTAATACGAAAGAATATAATTGCTAAAATAATGATGATTAACACAGTAATATACCATACTTTCATTGAATCACTCCTTAAAAATATTCTATACATTTCTTGAGGTATTGTCAATCTTCAGGTTGCTTGGATACTTCGAAAAAGGCTAGTCAGATTTTTATTTGACTAGCCTTTTATTCATGATATAATAAACGTGATACTATAAAGAGAAAGGATGGATATGACTATGAATCAAACAAAATTAATTCAAATCAATCATTTGCCGGAGAATGTAGAAGAGTTAAAAGCAATGTTAGGAGAGTATACGTCGTCTCCTTTTAAAATGGCGGCTCTGTCAGTAGCAGTTTTTTGTCACTGGGAGAAAAACGCTACAGAAACGATAGAAATGTTAAATCTCATCAAAGGACCAAATCCTATATCACCAATGGATCAACAATTTATACGTGATAGACTTGGTGGCAAAGGATATGTTGTAAGATCTTATTTTAAAGGAACTAGTCCGGAAAATGATTATACTTTAACGGCAACACCTTATGTGGTTGAAGTGAGTGATAATCCATATTCCTACCAAAATGAAAATTATGCAACGTTGTACTTAACATCATCAGGAGCAGATTCTCCTCGTCCAATTACGCTTCGTTTGAAACCAAGTACAGGAGAATGGTTTTTGTGGGAGCACACTTTCTTGGCGGATATTCGTGTTCCAAAGTCAATGGATGGATGGGCGTAATATTCACTCGAAATTTGCGAAGGGAATGTGATAAAAATGATGATAGAACGTTGTCAGTATTATGATGCTACTGAAAAGATGCTATGGACCATTGCAGTAGAAGATGAAAATGTTGTAATGACGAAAGGAAAAAATGAAAAGAAGGCAGTCCCTAAAGAGTATATTAAAAATTTAGACATTTTTTTTGGCACTCATACGTGGGAAGAATGGAAAGTATTTTCAGTAAAAGAAACTAGTGGAGATAAAAATAGCATTACTTTGATAGGTGAAGGTAATGAATGCATTTTAGAAGAGTTACCTATGGAGGAGCAAAAGGTTTTTGAAGACTTGTATCATTATTTTGAAGCGTATTTTGAAAAAGAAATAAAATCAATTACACTCTCATTTCATTCTTTTGATGGTGGTGGACCAGAGTATTGGCTAGAAATAGAAGAAAAAGGAATCTTTACGTGGTACTCTCAGAGACATTATTATAATGCCGACCATGAAAATCTTTGTGGTGCAGGATATGATGTTGAATTTTCATTGTATCCTTTGAGAAAAGGAACAGCAACGGCAATATTAACAGGAGATTCTCCAATTTGTCCAGAACCAGTAAGAAAAATAACAGTGGAAGTCAAAGATGATTTTACAATGGAGCATCAGGTTGAAACATTGGATATTCGAAGACAAGGATAAAATAGATTAATGAGGAAGGAAGAAAGAATATGTGTCAGTCAGTATTAAATGGTGCTTGGGAAGAGCCGGGCGTCATTGGCATTCGCATTGAAATTGATGAACCTAATATTACGGTGTTATGGAGAAATGCGCCAGTATTAATGACAAAATTCCAGCGACACGAAACAAAAGAAGGCATTGAATTGATTCTTCATCAAACAGGACTAAGGTATGAACAGGCTACTTCGGATTATGCGACATTGACAAAACTTTTTTATCATGATGGAAAGTTGGAAATGGTAGAAGAATTTCCAATTACAGGTACTAGCAGTTGCACCTTGCAGAAAACAGAAAACTCCCGTTATGGTAATTATCTTATTGTGGATGAACTATTGGAACAATTAGAAGGTGAATGGGAATCCGAAGACAAGATTTATCAATTGCAATTTCATAAAGATGTGTTGATATTAGAAGGAAGAACGTGTCCTATTCATATGCTACAAGCAAAAGGACAGAGGGGTGGAAGATATCGAATTGTGGACCAAGATTCTTCTCATTATGAATTGCCGTCGTTCTATAGTTTGGAATATGAAAATGGCGTGATTTATGCACAAGAGAAGATACTGGATGCAAAGCCAGTCGTCATTGTGTTTCATAAAAAATAATAGGATAAGCATAAGCCATTTACTGTTTGATTCAGAAGTTGTAGAAGATGTAGAAATTGCCTATGCAATTATGCGTAACAAGTGTAGGTGACATTAAAGCGTGAGAACTTTTAATTAAGTCTCACGCTTTTTGTTAATCATTATTCATAGGGAAACTCTAAAGAATTGGAATATAAATGTAAGTCACTCGATTTTTCAATTGCTTCGGTAAACATTCTTCGATAACTGTGATTTCCAAGTTACTTTGTTGAAAATCAAATTTGACTGTCAGCAGAGAATTATATATAATTTAAAAAGATGTAATGAAAATAGTAATGTCATGTTAAAAATTGTAATACCATTAATATTTTATATATACGAGGGGGAAAGAGAATGAATGAAGAATTGATTGAAAGAACGATAGATAGAGCTAAGGATTTTTTTCAAAATGAATTTAGTGGGCATGATTTTTGGCATACATTGAGAGTATATAATAATGCAAAGGCAATTGCTGAAAAAGAAGAATGTGATAAGGAAATTGTATGCCTTGCAGCGCTTCTTCATGATTTTGATGATATTAAAATAACTAATAGTACCAAAGAATTAGAAAACGCTACTCAGTGGCTTAGGGCAAATGAGTATTCCGAGGAAAGAATCAATTGGATTAAGGAAATAATTAATACAATTTCTTTTAAGGGCACAGATACCAAAGTTCCAAAATCAATTGAAGGAAAGATTGTACAGGATGCAGATAGATTAGATGCTATAGGTGCAATAGGCATTGCAAGAACATTTGCATATGGTGGAGCACATGGAAGAGAAATTTGGAATCCGAATGAACAGTATAGAGAAGACATGAATGAAGAACAATATAGAATTCATAAGAGTTCTTCCATTAATCATTTTTATGAAAAACTTTTAAAATTGAAAAATATGATGAATACAAATACCGCTAGACAAATGGCAGAATCAAGGCATCAATATATGGAAGAATTTTTAAAGGAGTTTTATGGTGAATGGAATGGCAATATGTAATTCTAATTGTTAATATGGAAACTTTTCTGAATAGATTTTTACCCATCTATTAAAAATGCTAGTATATTTTTTTTCAATATGATATAATGCAAATACAGGAAAACTTCGAAAGGAGAAAATATAAATGTTCGTTGATAATAAGATTTTAATTGGGAAAAATAACGAAGAAGAGTTATTCATAATTCTCAATAAAGCGAATAGGCATGGATTAATTACAGGTGCATCTGGAAGTGGTAAAACGATTACTCTTAAAGTAATGGCTGAAAGTTTTTCTTCAGCAGGAGTTCCAGTGTTTTTAGCAGATGTAAAAGGTGATTTAGCGGGGATGAGTTTGCCTGGAACTGCGAGTGAAAAAATTACGGATAGATTGAAAGAGATTGGAATTACGAGCTTTGAATATAAAGGATTTCCAACGGTATTTTGGGATGTTTATGGAAAGGGTGGTCATCCAATCAGAACAACGGTAAAAAACGTAGGACCTACGATACTATCAAGAATGCTTGGACTTTCAGAAACACAAGCAGGTGTGCTTGCTATAGTATTTAAAATAGCAGAGGATAAAAAATTAGAATTAATTGATTTAAAAGACTTACGCTTAGCGCTACAATATGTAGGCGACAATAGAAAAGATTTTACAATTTCCTATGGAAATATTACCACCCAAAGTATTGGAGGAATTCAAAGAAGTCTTTTGATGCTCGAAGAGCAAGGGGCAGATAACTTTTTTGGGGAGCCAGCTATTGAGATCAATGATTTTATTCGAATCAATGATAAAGGATTAGGCAATATAAACGTATTACATGCGGTGGAACTATTTCATCAACCTAATTTGTATTCTTCTTTCTTATTATGGTTACTTACATACTTGAATCAAAATATGCCAGAAGTAGGTGATTTAGAGAAACCTAAAATGGTATTTTTCTTTGATGAGGCACATTTACTATTTGATGATATGCCAAATTATATGTTGACACAAGTAACACAGGTTGTTAAGTTGATTCGTTCAAAAGGAATAGGACTATATTTTATTTCACAAACACCAATGGATATTCCAGGAGATATTTTATCACAACTTGGAAACAGGGTTCAGCACACACTTAGAGCCTATACACCAGCAGAACAAAAGATAGTAAAATCAGTAGCAAGTTCTTTTAGGGCAAATACAACATTTAATACCGAAGAAGCAATTATGTCGTTAGGAACTGGTGAAGCTTTAATATCATTTATGAATGAAAAAGGTGAGCCGAATGTTGTACAAAAAGCTACAATATTGCCTCCACAAAGTCAAATGGGAGCAATTGATGATTCAATGAGATTAATGGTCATCAATCAGAGTCCATTCAAAGGTAAATATGATGCAGTGGTTGATAGAGAAACTGCTTATGAGAAAATAAAGGTTGAGCAAGAAGAAAAATTAAAATTAGAAGAACAAAAAAAGTTAGAAAAAGAAAAAATAGCAGAAGAAAAGAAAAAAGAAAAGGAGACCTCTAAAGCTAAAACAACCAAGACAAAGAAATCCGCTGCTGAAAAAGCATTTGAACGTACTGCAAATTCAGCTTTAAGCACTATTGGTCGAAAACTTGGAAATGAAATAATCAAAAAATTATTTAAATAATAAAAACATAGTTATTTTCATCAATAACATTTCATTGAATGTATGAGGGCAATAAAATATATTTTTGTTACGCTTAAAGCAAAATACATAGTTAAAGGATATAATAATTGCCTCAACAGATAAAAATATAAAATAGGAGGTATTAAAATGAAGTATGAAATCATTGGAAAGACAGTGCCAGCTGTTGAAATTACTTTTGACAAAGGTGAAGCAGTTTATTCTCAAAGTGGGGGAATGATTTGGCAAACATCTGGTATTGAAATGAAAACAAATGCTAGAGGAGGAGTGATGAAGAGCCTTGGAAGAATGTTCTCTGGCGAATCAATTTTCATGAACACCTATACAGCTACAGAAGATGGTGCGAAAGTGGCGTTTGGAACGACTGCACCAGGTGATTTGATTCCAGTTAACATGGATGAGCATCCAAATGGATTTTTCGTTCAAAAAAGAGCATTTTTATGTGCTGAACCAAATGTAGAAGTTAGTGTTGCATTCACCAAGAAATTTTCTGCAGGATTATTTGGAGGAGAGGGATTCATAATTCAAAAAGCAACAGGAAATGGAACACTATTCCTTGAAGCTGACGGAGACTCAGTTGTAAAAGAACTTGCAGCTGGAGAAGTATTAAAAGTTGATACGGGAGATGTTGTAGGGTTTGAAAGCTCAGTTTCATACGAAGTTGAGACAGTAAAAGGCTTAGGAAATATATTCTTTGGTGGCGAAGGATTATTCCTTACAAAGCTTACAGGACCAGGAAAAGTAATATTACAAACGCAAAACTTTAATGATTTCGCAGGAAGAATCATTGCAATGGTGCCACAAAAATAAAAAAAAAAAATATAGAAAAAGAGGAAGGAAAAGGCTGTACAAAAATCTAATATCCGTAAGGATGTGGTTTGAGTACAGCCTTTTTTATGCATAGATTAGCAGGAGAAGATAGGCTAAAAATGAAATTTTTAGTTGAAACAGTGCATTTTGTGTGGTATAATAAAGGCAAATAAGTAATTTTATGGTGAAAGGAGATTGCATATGAATGTAAAAAAGAAAAAAAGTAATCAGATGTTGTCTAATATGATAACATATACTATTTTGTTTGCTACATTCGTAAATCGATATGTGTATGCAACAGATGATACTATAGTAGATAATATCTTGATTGATGTTACACAAGTTTTACTAGTTATTGCAGGTCTTCTTTGCCTTGGAAAATTAATTCATATTGGCATTTTGTATATGACATCTTCAGCAGTAGAAAAAAGTCAAGCTAAAACAGCGCTAATGCCATGGCTTGTTGGAACAATAGTTGCTTTTGGTGCTTCATGGATTGGACCAGCAATTATTAATATAATAAAAATTGATAGAGGACCTTTAGATTATTGATAGGGGGTGTTTGCATGGAAAAAAATAGACTCTTGCATTTTTTTACATTATTTGCTATTATGATTGTAGCGTTTTTTAATATTTCATATGCAGCACCTTTGATACCAAGTGACACAAATCCGGAAATTGACAATCAAAAAGTGGCTGATATAACTTCTAGTATTTTAGGCACTATGCAATGGATTGGTTACGTAATTGCAATTGGAATGCTTATTTTTGTTGGTGTAAAATATGTAATGGCATCAGCCGACGAGAAAGCAAGTATGAAAGGCGTTTTAGTAAAAGTTGCTATCGGAATAGTTATTATTATGTGTGCAGAATTAGTTGTTGGAATCATACGTAATTTTGCATAATTTTCAATTTGATTTCTCTATTTTTTTATATAATTTTATTGGAAAGAAGGTGAAATTATGAAAAAATTTATAAGTATAGTTATGTCTATTATTGTGGTTATTTCGTGCTTTAGCATTGTTTTAGCAAGTGATGTGCCAACAATAGGAACTAACCAAATAAGCGGAGATGGAAAAACTTTCTTACAGAACATATTAGGAACAGTTCAATGGATTGCATATGTTATAGCAATTGGCTGGCTAATATATTTAGGTATTAAGTACGTAATGGCATCAGCCGATGAGAAAGCTAGTTTAAAAGGTGGAGCAGTTAAGTATATAATTGGTGCAATATTAATTGTTGGAGCTGGAACTATTTTTGGATGGATTGCTAGTAGTAGTTTTTCATAATTTCAAGATTAATGTAAAAGACGTGAAGCTGTGTTTCACGTCTTTTGCTTATTAAATATATAAATGATTTTGATTGCAAATTTAATTCTAGCTTTAAACAAAAAGTAGAATTTACGTATACAATTAAGTAACAATAATTAAAAAACGACAATAACTAAAAAATATAATAGTATAGCATTTTTTGACAAGATGTGGTATAATTTAATAAACGAGGTGAGTATTAATCAAAAAAATATTTCATTTTTTATAGAGGGGTGTAAAAATGAGAAAAAAGCGTTTAATTAGTACATTACTAATTGCATTTATATCTTTTTTATTTTCAAGTTCATATGCAAGTGATGTTTCGACAGAAATTCAAGGCAAAGGAATAGCAATTATTAATGCGATTCTTTGGATTGGGTATGCTATTGCATTAGGAATGGTTATTTTTATTGGAATAAAATATATGCTTGGAGCAGCTGATGCAAAAGCAAATATGAAAAGTGCTGTAACTAACTGGATAATTGGTGCATTTATAGTCTTTATGGCTACAACAATTGTTGGAATTGTGTTAAATACGATAGGAACTTCGCCGGATGCGGATTCTCATTCAATGGCGGAAGAGCTGATAAATAAAGCTAGAGAAGTCAGCAGATAAAAAAAGCAATGTCTACGAAAAGTGTAAATTCTGATATTTCTTGAGTTTATACTTTTCTTTTTTGTGAATTTTTTATTATTATGTAAATTTGATTTTGACAGCATTATACGTTTTTATGAAATGTTACAAAAATATTAAATTTTTGTAAAAATGTTAAAAAATATGGCAAAAACCTACTCTTTTTTACATTTTTATGCTATAATCGAAAGTGAGTAAGTCTATCTACAAATGATTAGGAGGTGTAGTAATGGGAACGCATTTAATACCTAGAGAAGTTGAGGGAGAAGGAAGAATTTTAATTATATTCACAATGAGAGGATTTATAGGTACTCTTATTGGTATTGTTATTGGAGCGATTTTTCATAGCATTTTTTCAGCAATTAATGCACCATTGATTGGTTGGATTTTTTTGGCAGTTTGCGCCTTAATTGGATTCGTAATTGGCCAGGTAAAATTGCCTGCTTCTAATTCGCTGGATCTTTTAAAAAAAGCTGGTGGTGACTATATATACGAGATTATAATTAAATATTTTAAATTTAATAAAACAAAAAAAATATATACGTATGACAAAGGAGGAGTTAAGAAATGATGGATCCAGTTAATCTATTGCTTACTGTATTGATTATTCTTCTTGCCGCAGGGCTTGGAGGAATTGGCATGCTAATTTACCAAAGCGGAAAAACAGGTAGTAATGTGGAAACAAACAGTAAGAAAGCTCAAAATGCTTCTACGCAGAAAAAAATGGAATATCCAAAAGAAGATGTCCAAAAATTTATGGAATTTGACAAAATTGAGGACGATATGATTATTCAAGATAGAGGAAATAGATTTGTTATGGCAATCAAATGCCAAGGCATTAACTATGACCTAATGTCTGAAACTGAAATGCTTGCAGTTGAAGAAGGATTTAGCAACTTCTTAAACACTTTGAAATATCCAATTCAACTTTATGTGCAAGCTCGTTCCTTGAATCTTGAAGATAGTATTAATTCTTATAAAGATAGAATTGATGCTTTAAGAGAAGATTATGTTAAAATGGAAAATCAAAATAGTATCGCAAAACGTTCAGGAAATATGACAAATAGGCAAAGAGAACAACTTGATTTTGAGCTTAGAAAAAAGAGAGTCTTACTAGAGTATGGTGCAGATATTGTAAATTATGTTGAAAAAATGAGTATGAATAGAAATATTCTTCAAAGAAATTATTACATCGTTGTTTCTTACCACACATCTGAATTAGGGCTAGCAACAAGTTTTACAAAGGAAGAAGCTCATGATTTAGCTTATTCTGAATTATATACAAGATGTAGAAGTATTGCCGGTGCGTTAGCACCATGTGGTGTTCAGACTTCTATTATGAATTCAATGGAACTTGCTGAGATGCTATATGTTGCATATAACAGAGACGATTCTGATGTATACAATATTAGAAGGGCATTAGATAACGGATTTTATAGACTTTATTCTACTGCTCAAGATGTACTTGAAAAGAAACAAATGGCAATTGATACGCAAGTAAGAGAACAAGCAATTGCAGATGCTGAAAAGGCACTTCAAGAAGCAATGAATAAGTTAAAAGATAAAAATGGTTTGACTTATGAAGAACAGCAAGAAGATTCTGCTAAGGCACAAGCTATGCAACTAATCATCGATAATAGTGATCAATTTGAACAAGAAGTAGTTGATGATGCGTTAATTAATTTGAATTCTCAAATGCATATGCCTATTCTTGATGAGGATGAAGTTGAAGATCTATACCAAAGCGATGAAAAAGAAACTAAAAATGATGAGATGAATGCAATTGGTTTAGATGAGAAAGAAACTTCTGATGACAAAAAAACTCGTGGACAAGAAGAAAGCAATAGTATTACAAGCAATATAGAAGATATTATCTCTGGAATCTCCAATGGAAAAATTCCAGATGATGAATCACTTGTTTAGAGGGGAGGAATAAGCATGGCTAAGAAGAATAAAAAAGTAAATGAAGAGCCTGAATATGAAGCAGATTTAACGGTGAATGAAGAAGCGGAGGTAGATCTTCTTACTAAAAATAAAAAGACAATTAAGGATTTAATTGCTCCATCTGGGGTGAATGCATATAACTTGAATCATTTAGAAATTATCTCTAGCATCACTAGATATGCTAGAAGCCATTATGTTTCTGGTCTTCCTAGAATGGCAACGTTCCCTTATTTTTTGAGAGGAATGTATAACTTTGGAGATATTAATACATCTGTCTTCATTAATCCAATACCCGAATCTGTTTCGCAGAATAGTTTGAACAAAGTTATCATATCTCTTGAATCAGAAAGAATTGTTGCTCAAAAAAGAGGAGATATCAATAGAGAAAGATTGATTGAAGATAAAAGAATTGAAGCAGAACGTATCAGAGATGAAATCGCTGCTGGTTTCAATAAACTATTTGAGTCATCGATTGTATGTACAATTTTTGCTTATGATTTAGCAGAACTTGATAAAATGTCTGAACTTTTGTCTATGGAAATGTCTAAAGGCTTGATTGAGATAAAAAGTGCTTGGGCAATTCAAGAAGATGCTTTTAAATCAAATTTACCATTTAATAGAAATTACATACAAAAGAAGCATACATTTGATAGAAGCTCTATGGGAACCGTATTTCCATTTATTTCTTCAGAAATTGGACATCCAAGTGGTATCCCTTTAGGATTCGACAAACAAACTGGACTTCCAATTTTGTATGATAACTTCCATTCCTCTCTTACTAACTATAATATGGTTATATTTGGTAAGTCTGGTGCTGGTAAATCTGTTACCATCAAAACTATTACAGCACGTTCTTCTGTACTTATGGGGATTGAAAGTTTAGCATTAGATGCTGAAGGTGAGTATGGCATTGTGGCTGAAAGCTTAGGTGGAATTAATGTTGTTATAAGTCCAAGTTCAAAAACGATAATAAACGTTTTTGACGTGGAGCCGGAAATTGTAAAAGATGAAATTACAGGTAAAGAAAGAACGGTTCTAAATATTGAAAATAAAGTAGAAGATGTTACAAACGTTTTGGTTACGATGGCTAGAGGTAGTACAAGATCTGAAGAAGTAAATGAAGTAACAAAGCAAATTATTGCAGAAATAGTAGGTGAAGAATATCAAGCTAGAGGTATAAATAATAATCCTAATAGCTTATATGATGATGACAATGTTGAATTCGGTGTAAGACTTACTAGAAAGAAAAAAGAACTTCCTACCCTTGGTTCTTGGTATAAACGCTTGGAAAGAAAGGCACAGGAAAACGATAATCAGGATTACTCGTTCCACTTCAGCTATTTACTTAAAGTTATGAGACAATATGTACGTGAGTATGATGGACAAATGGCGTATTTTGATGGACAATCTACATTTGAATTGTTGGAAGGGGCTCCATTTATTAATCTAGATATTTCTCAACTAGAAGAAAGATTTGCAAGACCTCTTGCACAACAAATACTTCTTTCTTGGATTTGGGAAAAATTTGTTAAGAAAAATAGTGAAGATAAAGCTAGAGCAAAAAAGAAGAGAGTGCTTGTAGATGAAGCCTGGATGCTTCTTCCATATCCAGAAGCTGTTGACTTCTTAAATACTATGGCGAGAAGAGCAAGAAAAAGAAATGTTTCTTTAGCAGTTGTTTCACAAAAATTCCAAGACTTTTATGAAACAAAAGAGGCACAAGCAGTTCTTACTTCATCAGATACAAAACTCTTCTTGGCACAAGATAAATCAGAAATTGAGTATTTAAAAGAAGTATTTAAACTTTCAGAAGGGGAAGCAAACTTCTTACTTACATGTACAAGAGGAGAAGGGCTTTTAAAAGTTGGTAATGATACAGCAATCTTAGAAATAAGACCAACTCAAAGAGAACTTGCCTTTATTGAAACAAACATTAATAAGATGGCAGAACAGTTAGATTATTAATAATTGATTATTTAGTACGTTTTCGTACGATATAAAAATATGAAAGGAGGTGCCAAATGAAGAGCACAGCGATAAAAGTTTTGATGTTAATATTGGTTTTTCTAATGGCACTTCCATTGCATAATGTGTTTGCTAGTAGTGAAGTTAGTAGTGATCCAGATTATAATGTTTCTGAGAGTGAAATTGAAGATTTACAAACAAAAAATGATTTTGAGGCTGTTATTAGCATGTTTTTCCTTGGCGTTGGTGATTATGCACAAGATTACCTGAATCAAGTATTTAGAGAAGAAATAACAGTAGACAAAATTGTATATAACAAAGCAGTTCTACTAAATGCCAATTTTTTTAATAATTCTATTAATTCTTCTAAATCAAATGCATCTACAATACTTAGAGAAATTATTACAAAATGGTATCAATATTTTAGAAAACTTGCTTTAATTGTTATTTTAATTAGTTTAATTGTTGTTGGAATAAGATACTTTATTCAAACTCCAGAAAGTAGGGTAAAGGCACGAGATGTTCTAAAGAAAGTAGTTATGGCAGTAGCACTTGTGTACTTTTTCCCATATGTGATGAGATATGCATTTGATATTAATGAAGCAATTGTGAAATACATTGCTTCAAAATATTCAACGGAAGATAAAATTACAGCATTTGCTATCACACAAATATCTGATTTAACAAGGGATGATCTTGAATTTAGAAGTCCAGCTTATATTTCTTTAAGAGGAATGCGAGTTGGTGCAGGTAGTTCAGAAGCAACACAATTGTATTTAAATAAATTAGAAAATTATAAGAAACAGGTAGATGTAATGCGTATGATGCGTGCATTTGGTGGTGTTACACTTAGATTTGCCTATATTATTATTTGGTGGATAATGCTTGCACAAACATATATTTTAACGATTATTTATTTAAAGCGTTATCTACTAATTGCGTTTTTAATTATTGTATATCCATTAGTAATCATTGGGTATATTGTTGGAGGAATGTTTGGCAGAAGGCAAACAGCGTTTAATAGATGGTGTGGACAATTTTTTACAAATGTCTTTTTACAAACCATACATGCTATTATGTATGGAACTATTAGCGGAATTATTATGAATCAGGTAAGAAATCAGCTTTCAAATGATGCAACAAGTAAATTGAATGTTATTCTTATGATTATTGCTACTTCATTCTTATTCTCAGGAGAAAAATTATTAACTAGATTTTGGAAAGTATCTGTTGATGATTCAGAGAGAAAAGGTATTAAGAGAATGTTTGGCAGACCTAAGAGATTACTTGGTCATCTTAAAGGAAAATAATAAAATTGAATATAATGTTTTAAAAAATAGATTTAGAAAGGTGGTGTTGTGATGAGCAAAAAATGTAGGGGCATTTTATATCTTTTTATATTCGCAACACTATTTTTATTCACTTCTTATTCACAAGTTTTTGCAATAAGTGTCAATGAATTAATTGAAGGACATCAAATATATAAGTATAGAACCGAAGGCAGTACTAATGAAAATGAGGCGCTTTATTCGTACGAGGTAATAAAGTTACCTTTTAATAAAAATCAAATCATATATGATGAGGGAACAGGTGCAATAAAATTATATGAAAATGATATTGGGATTGACTATATTTCATTTTCAATTACTTATGCAGTGAATGGGGAAGAAATCGTAGAAGAACCTACAGTAGGATTTGATAGAAATGGAAATTATTTGTTAAGGCTTTCACAAGAAATTCCAGAGGGCAGTCCATATTATTTAAGTGTTACAGAAACAATTGATGAGAAAGATCAAAATGGAAACTCTATAGGTATTGTGGAAAGAACTACCTCTACCTCTGAAAGGGAATTTCAATTAGATTCTACCGAAATAATAGCAGAACCGGAAGGAACAAGTTGGCTATCTGCAGGATGGTCAGCGCTTCACGGTGACCTTGCCAAAATAGGAAAAATATTGGTCGAGACTTTTTGTGATGTTTTAGTTCCCGTAGGAGATGCTTTTTTAGATATGATATGTAACTCCGTTGGCGAAGTTGTTACAATAGATGGCGTTGTTTATAATAGAGTCAGCAAATTAGATATTGATTTCTTTACAAATTCTAATGGAGATATTGAAGGAAACAATATGACATTGACTAGTTCCCTAAAATCGATAATGGGAAATGTTGTAAATAAGTTATACGTTTTTTTTAGAAACATAGTGATTGTTTTTTATATGGCGATGCTTGTGTATATTGCAATTAAGATTTTAGCGACAAGTACAGCTGAAAAGAAAGCAGATTATAAGTCGATATTTATGGCATGGGTAATGGGTGTAGTCATGCTCATGTTTTTCCCTTATGTCATGAAATATACCATTCAATTAAATGATGCTTTGTGTAAGATGATTAGTCAAGATATTGGACAAAGTGAGGTAGAAAATGCTCCTACACCTGTGAACGGTTTGGTGACAAGCACTTATGGAACAGATGATTTTGTGAATCACATGTTGTTAAACGGAGAAAGAAATACTAATAACAATGCAATGCTAAATGTTCGAGTGATTGGAGCAATGAATAAGAATTTACCTTTAATTATTGTGTATTTTATTTTCATAGGACAGCTTTTAGCAATTTTGATTATGTACTATAAAAGAGTATTTATGATAGCATTTTTAATATCTATTTTTCCAATTGTTGTGGCAATTTATCCACTTAATAAAATAGGGGACATTCGAATGAATCCTTTTGGAGAGTGGTTTAAAGAGTTTGCTGTTAACGTTTTTGTACAAAGTTTTCATGCTGCCACATATAAGGTAATTGTTTCAATAGGAGTTAAATCGTATATTGGTGGTGGCCAAAACTGGCTGTTCTTAATTATTAGTGTGTTATTCCTATTTGAAGGTGAAAAATTAATTAGAGCGATATTTAATGCAAAATCAAGTGCAAATACAATTGGTGATATGGCAATGGCTGGTGCATTTGCAATGAAGATGATGAAAGATGTTGGTTCAGCACTTCCATCAGTTAACAAAGAAAAGGAAGAAGAAGATGAAAATGCAGGTAAGAAGAAAGCCAAAAAGGATGTAGCAAAATCGACACCAACACAAGCAACAACCTCAAATATGCATGCAGTTAGTGACATCACTAGTGGTTCAGGTAGTACGTCGGGAACTGATGGCAGCACTAGTGGGGCAAGTAGGACTTCAGGAGCGGCTAGTAGCAGTCCAGGTACTGGCACACCAATTAATACTGAAACAAACACTATTAATAGTAGCTCAAGTGCTGGTGCTACTGGACCAACAACTGTTGACAATAGAGTTGATAAAACGGTGGATGATAAAAAAATGGGGCGTTTTTCTAAACCAATTGCCAATGCATTTGGAACTGGATTTAGTATGGGAGCTCAATTAACAGGTGGTGTTGTTGGAACAACTTATGGATTAGCTCAAAACAATGCAAAGGAGTCTTATAATGCAGCAACAGCAGGTTTTGTTTCTGGAATTAGTACTGGTAAAGCAATAGGAAAGTCGGGAAAGAAAGTATTATCAGGTGGGTTTGACAAAATTAGCAGTAGAAGGGCGGCTAGAATAGTTGCTGAAGAATATGAATCTGGTGCACATGATGATGAGATTGGAATTAATGAAGCAGATAGACAATTAAATAGTGAGAGAGCAGAAGCAATTAGAAGGGCATATGCAAATTATGCAAGAAGAAGTAACGGTTGGAGAGGAAAAACGGGAGCACAATTAGATTTTTACAAAGCACAAATGAAAATATTGAATGAGAGTTTAGATAGAAATAAAGATTAGTAATAAATGAAAGTTAGCAAATAAATGGGAGGTGAGAACAATGAATAAAATAAATAAATTTAAGTTGTGTACAATGGTAGTGTTCATTGTTCTATTGCTTTCCAACGTATTCGCATCCTCGGAAGAAACTGATGGCTCAAATGAAGGCGGAACATTGGAAAATCCATTTGTGATTAATATTACAGGTAGCTCAGGTGCTAATCAGACCTTTCATTTTTCTAGCTATCCATTTTACTTTAAAACAAACACGATAGGTTCCTTTGAAGTGTATGTAGACAATACTTCAAATGAAGTAACTTTTACGCTTGTAGATAATAATTTGAATCATATTATTGCTGTTATTGAAAATACGGAGAATGTTGACAATATGCAATTGGGAATTGATTATAGGGAAACTTCTGATTCTCTAATTTCTACTCCTAAATATGATATTTCTGAAATAATTATGGGAACCTTGAGTGGGACAAAAAGTGAAGTAAGAAAAAATAAATTATTGAATATAGCACCTAGCGCTAATATTTTAGCAACGAGATCAAACTTGTATTTTTTCACAAATTTTAATGATACTAAAGTTAATGAGCAAATTAATTCATTAAAAACAAGTGATACAAGAAATGCCATTAAGGATTGGATGAATTATTCAAATTTAGGATATCAAAATAGTTTAAATCCAACAATAAATGATATGATTTATGAATTTAATGGTACGAATAACAGCGCTTTAGCTGATGAAAATGAGAATGATAAAAATAGCATTGAAGCAATTATTACGAGATTATTTGTTGCTATAGGAGATAATTTCTTACTAAAAAGTCTTAGAAGCTTATTCCAAGAAAACAATATTAGTATTAATACCTTGATTTTTAACCAATTTGAACCTACGAAGCTTGATTTGTATAATCCGTCAGCGAATGCTACTAATCAAGCACTAAGAAGTGCAGTTAACAAATGGTATAATATATTTCTAACATTTACATATATTTGCTACATCATTATTCTTGTATATATTGGTGTTATGATTATTACAGTAGCTGGCACACCGAGACAAGAAAAAGCGAAGTCATTTTTTACAAACTGGGTGGTAGGATTAGTACTATTAATTCTTTTGCCACATTATGGTTTTCCGCTTTTATTTAAATTAAATGATGCATTAGTTGCTTATATTGGGAAAGATGCTTCTAACATGGATACATATTACACTGTTTTAGAAAGGCATGATGAGATAGACGGTGGAGATAGTATGACAGTAGCGATTCAAAAATTAGAAGAAGAACGTGCTAGTGCTCAGAGTAGTTTGGAGCAAGATCAACAAGAAATAGAAAATATGGTGAATACTGTAGCTACGGATACGATTGAACCTTTTTTTAATGGATATGAAAATGATAACAAGATGATGGAATATAAACAGTATTTAATTGAACAAGTGTCTAATATGTATAATTCATATATATGGTATAGATCTCATGGAAAAGAAAAGGAAGAAATGAGTGACTTTAGGAATAACTTTGGTAGAACTATTGTTGAATCATCAACAGTAATTGCTGGTCTTTCAGATACTTCATTAGGTCGTCAAATATATCAAGATTATATGTCAGCAGGAGGACCTTATGAACAATTAGTAGATAAATATGAAGAAGCTTATCAATATGAGCAAAGAATTGTACAAATAGATCAAGATATCATTACACTTCAAAATGATATATTAGGTTTGATGAGAAGTTATGCGGGAGAATACAATCGATTAATTTTTGGTGTATTGTTTTTAATGTTGCTATTCCAATTAATAGGACTATTAATTCTATACATAAAAAGACTATTAATGATAGCAATATTAATTGCAGTATTCCCAATAGTTATGTTATTTTACTGTATTGACAAAATGGCAGATAATACGGCGCAAACATTATCATTATGGTTCAAAGAATTATTAGCGAATATTTATATTCAAGCAGTTCATGCTGTGATATACAGAGTTCTAGTTGAAATGGGACTTGAGGTGTTTAAAAGAGATAGTGGCAATTGGATATTACTTGTATGCGCAATGATGCTTTTATTACCTGCAGAATCAATTATGAAGTCAATATTTAATTTAAATGGAGTTTCCCTTGGACAAATTGGTGGAATGTTAGAAAAAACTGGGATTGGCATTGGTGCATTAAGAAGTTTGGCAACGGCAGGAAAAAGAAGCGATGATAAAGCAATAACAAGTAAAGAAAAACAATATGCAAAAAATGCTCAAAGAAAGCAAACAAGAGCAGATAACAGGCAAACAGCAAGAGATTATAGAAGAGCAGCGAATAATGTACGTCCAGATGGATTTGTAAAAAGTGCAAAAAATTTGGCATATGATGCAGGAGATTTGGCACATAAAGCAGGAAATGCAATTAGGGAAAAAAGAATTGCTATTCATAATGTTAAAACCAAGGCAGGAAGATTTACTAGATATGCTAGAAATACGGCTTCTATTGCGGTTGGTGCTGCTTATGGACTTGCGGGTGGAGATGTCAATTCTATGGTTGCAGGTGCAGCAATTGCTAGAACACTTAGTGGAAAGCAAGGAACAGATCAGGAGTTTGTAAAAAAGCAAAAGGAAGCTAGAAAAAAAGAAAAACTAAAAAATAGAGTAGGAAGTGCTTATAAGAGGAAAAAGCATTAATTATAAATGAGAGGAGGCAAATAATATTATGAAAAATATTTTTCTTAAATTGAATATGGCAATAATATTAATGATAATATTATTTGCCAATATATCAGTAGCTGTAACTAAAACGATTAATAATCAATTGACAATTGATGATGAATCAGTAGAAATTCAAAGGGATTCAGAGCATGGTTTCGCAAAAATGTATGAATTTATAGTAAAACAGGACGGCATTTATAGAATAATATGCGAAGATGGTGATAGTTCTATTCTTAGAGTGACTAATATGTCTGGAAACGACATTGGTAGTAAAGATGAAAATGGGATAATTATTGCAAATATGACTGCTAATGTGACTTATAGACTAGAAACTAACAATACAAATAAAATAAGCATTTTTAGCTATACTCCAACAGGTTCAGGGGATGAAACAATAGTAGATTTAACAGGTGATGCAAATGAACCAGAATGGTATGAAAAGGTAATTTCTTGGTTTATTAGATTATTAGGGGAAGGGTTAAGTCGTATTATTTCACTAATAATTTCTGAACCTCTTTCTATAGATAAATTGGTATTTGATAAATATTCAGCAACGACACTAGCGTTTTTTAATAATGATTTAGATTACTATAAAACATCAAGTAATCCAACAGGAAAAAATTCATTAGTTGGTAATTATTTAGAGCCACTAGATCAAGTGTTTATTCTATTTAGAAAAATTGCAATTATTGTATATATGGTTATTTTGGTATACATGGGACTAAGAATATTAGTGATGACAGCAAGTGCAGGTAAAAAGGCTAAATTTAAAGAATTAATTCTTGACTGGACAAAAGGAATAATTATATTATTTTTATTTCCATATGTGATTAGATATACAATATTGATTAATCATGCATTTGTTACGTATCTTTACGATAAAATAGGAAATGATTCAGAAGTAGTGGAAGAGAATAATTCTAGCTTGGTTGGTGCAGTAATTAAAAAGAATGATGGTAGCCTAGAAAATGTTGATACTGTTGCAGTTGATGATGATGCCGTTACAGTTGATTACATGACACAAATGTATCGAACAGCAAAAAGAAGTAGACGTATCTCTGATGCAATTTGTTGGGTTATTATGCTTGTACAAGTGATACAATTTTTAATTGTGTACATGAAAAGATTAATTACGATTATATTCTTGATAGCCATTTTCCCACTTGTAACGATTTCTTATGCAATAGATAAAATTGGAGATGGCAAGTCACAGGCATTTAATAATTGGTATAAAGAATTTGTACTACAAGTATTTATTCAAAGCTTTCATGCAATGAATTATGTGCTTGTTATGAGTATTATTTTAGGTGATAATGCTAACTGGTTTCTAAAAATGATTGGAATTGCTTATATTGCTAAGGGTGGAGATATTTTAAGAGGATTATTTGCTCAGATGAAAGGCGGAGCCGGAAAAGATGGTGGACCACTTGAAGTTGCAAAAGCATATGTTAAAACAAAACTAGCAATTCAAGGTGTTAATACAATTAGACAATCCGCTACCAAATTGATGGGAAAAGATTCTATGTTTGGTAAAGGAGTGGAACGTATACAATTAGCAAGAGATGGAATGAGTTACAACAGTTCATTAAGAGCAGAACGTGATGCCAATAAAGCATTAAGATTAGATTTCGCTAGGCAAGATGCAGAAAAAGCAAGAAAAGATGTTCAAAATGTTGCTGATGGAATAGAAGATTTAGAAATGAAAAGAGATGCTTATAGAAATCAACTTACTGATCCAGATATTAGTGAAGAAGATAGAAGAAGAATTGAAGAAGAAAAGAAAAAGGTTGAAGAAGAAATTAGAAATTATAATGATTCTCTAGTAAAATCAGTAGATAATTTATCAAGACTTTCTGAAGAAGAATTACAAAATGCCGTTAGTGCTGCTGGACTTACTCCAAGGCAAATTGAACAATTACAAGGAACGCTAAACCATGCAGGAGCTGTTGGAATTATTAGGAATAGTAGAAATGAAAGAAATATTGATGTTAGAACAGCAGTGGATGTAGTGTTTAGAGATAGAGAGGTATTCGCTTCTTCATCTGCTACTGGAAATGATATGTTAAATAGATATATTACGGCAACAAAAGATGAAAAAGGATTACAAGATGGTACATTAAGAAAAATTAATGCTGCACATAGTATAACAATTGATGATGCAGCTGTCAGTGCTCGAACAGTAAATCCTGAGCCAACAGAAACAGAGGAAAAGGTAAATTATGCACTAGATATGATGAAGAATGCATATATGGGTGAATATACTCTTGAAGAACTAACAAGAAGTGTTGAAATTATAGATTCCGTTAAGGAAGATGCTAGGTTTGTTAGTATGATTGAAGCGGCAGAAGAAGATGTAGGATTTACTTTTAAAGATTTCAAATTAAATTTAGCTGTTCAAACAATTAACAATTCTAATAGAATAGAAAATGTAGGAGATGAAGAAGCACAAGAAAGAATAGACACAGCAATAGATGTATTACAAAGTGCGAATAAAAAAACGGATAAAACGATACTTACAGGCTTAAAAGCAAATGTTGATGAATTGAAGAAAGGGTATATACCAATTCTTCGAGAAAAAGAAGACGAAAGAAGTAGACTTCAAAATGAGCTATCAAAAACTATGAATGAAAGAGGAATGCTTGGAAGATATGGTGAAGATTATGAAAGCTACTTAGATGAACGAATTAGTGAAGTAAGTAGAGATAATGCAAAACAAATGGTAGGAGGTATTGCTGAAAGTGGATTAGGAATAGCTGGTAGTGCAATTAGAGTTACTTTTGGTACGGCTGCAGCAGGTGTTTCAACTGGTGCTACTTATACTGGCGGAAAGGATAGTGCTCCTGTAATTGTAAATGTGTCTAATACCATTAAAACAGTTGATGGAGCCGCTGATAAAATAGAGCAAATTGGAGCAACCACGTTGGAGGCAACAAGAGATGCGGGTGCTTTCATAGGTAGAACAGTAGTAGAAAAAGGATTTGGAGGAAAATTACCACCAAAAGCAGCACCAAGTTCAGTTACAAAATCTTCAATCAACATTAATAGGGCAGGATACTTTAAAGATGGAGCAGTAAGAAGTGCTGTAGAGGATGAATTGAAAAGAAGAGAAAATGTAAGAAATAAGATGTTAGGTAGAAGAAAATGATAATGATTAAAGAGAGGGGGCAAATAGTATTATGAAAAAGTTTCTTTTAAAATTAAATACGGCAATAATATTAGTAGTAATATTATTTGCCAATATAGCTTATGGTGCTTTAGATTATTCAAGATCTACTGTGGATGAAATTTGGAATGATTTATTGGCGAATAATATAGAATTTGGTTCTGGCTATTATGGAGCAGTTCGAGCTAATTCTGGTCTTTATGATGGAGGACATCATAATAATTATGTAATTATAGATATAGATAAAAGTAATATACCTGAAGGATATGTCTTTTTTAATAATGACAGTATTACGATAAAAGCATCAGATGGAAGTTCGAATACATATAGGTTCGCAGTAGACTATGATAATGGTTATGGTACGGAGCAATTAGGGTATGATTTGAATGGCAAGGCAACGCAAGAAATTAAAAGCCAGTATAATGGTGGAACCACCATATATACTGATAGAGAACATAGAGAACTCTATTATATTCAAATAGATGATGACTTTTTTAATCCTACTAATGCAAAAATAAGTTATACCTCAGACTATGGATATACATTTACCTATGTTAATACTAGTTCTGTAGAGCAAACAAGACCAGAAGATAGCTACATGAATATTCCCGATGGATTAGGAACTGGAACATATGATGTATACTTTGAAGTAAAATATCCAAATGGAGAAGTTGAGAGAATAGAAGTTACTGATGTTTATCAACAAGGAAGTGGCATAAAAATAGATGATAATGCTCTAGATAATCATAGACAATATCAGGCTTCTTATAGGAATTTGTTTGATTCGCAAAGCTATTATGTCAGTGTACCACAAGAAGTTCAGGATGCCATTGAAAATGGTGCCAGTGTTATAATAAGAACAAATAGAGTTGGTAATGGTTTCAACGGCTCTGCTTCATCTGGGGGGTTGGCTGAATCACAAATACAAGAAGAAAGAAGTTTCTTCGAAAAAATCGAAGAAATATTATCTGGCTTTATTATGAGTATTGCTAAAGTAGTGAACTGGTTAATTGGTAAAGTAGTTGGCAGACAAATTACATTAGATGATATTATTTTTAATAAGTTTTCAGAAGTACGATTGGATTTTTTCAAAACGGATATTTTTGGTAATAATGTTACAAGTGATTCTACATTAGTAATGGACTTAAGAGAGCCAGTTACTACAATGTATAACTTTTTTAAGAATTTAGCATTAATTGGTTACTTAATAATACTAATATATATAGGAATAAAAATAATGATTTCTTCTACTGTTGCAAAGAAAAAAGCAACGTATAAAGAAACATTTATGTATTGGGTAACAGGAATAATTATATTATTCTTTATGCCATATTACATGAAATATGTAATTGCTTTAGATGAAGCTATCATAACATACATAAGTGATGATTCTGGTATAAGAAGTCAAGCATCAAGAAGTGGACAGGAAAATGCTTCTCAATTTAATAGTGATGCCAATAAAGGATTCTTAAAGACTACTTTCGATGATGAAGATGGGGATTTAAGTGAAAGTGTAATTGATTTTAGTGGACAAGATTATATGTCAGCAGTTGGAAAATTAGCTTCTGAACATAAAAAATTAGGATATGCCATTGCATTTTTAGTCTTAACTTGGCAGATTGTTACAATGCTTGTATATTACTACAAGAGAATTTTCATAACAGCACTTTTAATAATGATTTTCCCACTTATTTCATTTACTTTTGTTTGGGATAAAATGAATGATGGAAAATCACAAGCACTTTCGGCTTGGACAAGAGAATTTACAATAACAGTTTTTGTACAAGTCTTTCATGCCATTGTTTACGTATTTATTACAAATACCATTTATGCAACTATCCAAAAAAATGCATCTGGCATTGTTGTAAATGCTGATTTTATATTGTTAATTATTGCTTCTTCATTCATGTTTGCAGGTGAAGACATATTAAAGAAAATGTTTGGTGGTGGCGGTGAATCACTTGGCAATGCTACACAGTCTGCTGCTAAGATTGCTTTTATTACAAAAGGCACAGTAGGTATGGGCACAAGGGTAATAAAAAATACTGTTGGCAAAGATGGTTTCGTAAGAAAAACAGCTAGTTCAATAAATGAAGCAAGAAAAGATTTGTTTTTATCAGGTAAGCCAGTTGGAGCTACTGTTAAAGATTTCTTCACAGGAAGTCAATCCCCATCTCGTATGGAAATGCTTGCTAATGATCAGGCTCGTCATAGTGGTGTTGGAGCATATCTTCCAAGTGAAGGAGAGATTACTCCAACAATAAATGAAGCTGCAGAGATGTTATATGATTTGAATAGTAGCAGTACACCTAAAGAATTTGCAGAAGCATTAGATAAATACCACAAATTGATGGATGCACGTAATGGTATAGGAGTAAGAAATATGACAGAATATGAGCGCAATCAATTTGATGAAATGATGAAAAGAAGTGGCATTAATATAGCGCAATTAAATAATTTAGATAAGGCAATGGAAAATGCTGCTATAGCCACTGCTGCAGTTGGTGGTAACATTTTTGATCGTAAAAATAGAGAGAAAATGAATAGAATTACACAAAATTTAAGAATTGAAATTGAAGCAATCTTTCCAGCAACAGATAGGGAAGGTAATCCACTAACCGGAAGTAATAACCTCATGGCAAATAAAGTGATGAATGCAGCTTTAATTAACATGGCAGAAAATGGAATTCCTGTACCGAAAAAGCCTAAGAATTTTGAAAAAGAATGGAATCAAAAAATCGAAAAGACAAAAAATACAGCAGAACGTATAGGTTATAAGGTAAATACTCCTATAGACATTTCAGAATCTATTCAAAGAAGAAAAACAGCAACTCAGAATATTATGACAGAATATTTACGAAAAAATCCAAGTTTATCGGTAGAGCAGAAAGAAAATGTAAGAAATATTGCCAAACATGTTGCTGTATTACAACAGTCATATAATAGTGATGCAAGCAAGTATCAAGTTGCAAAAGCTTTTGAAGTGATAGAGCAAAGTGAAGACAATAAAGAAATTGCGAAAATAATGATGGAAATTGCTGGTGTTGATACTGATATAGAAAATTTAAAATATTTATTAACAAAGAAAATTAGCATTTCAGCAGGTGCAAGACAAGGAGTTGAAGGTAAAACTTTATTTAATACAAGCAAAAATAGGTTATTAGATAATTATTTCACTGCAAGAAGAGATGAAATATATCATCAATTCAGAAGTACTATTAGTGGAACAATGTCGAGAGAGGAAGAAAGAGAAGCTCAGTTATTTGCACTACATCTTGCTCGAATAGAAAATTATGATATGGGACTAGTAGGAACATCAGATATCACAAATTCTATTGGTATTCTTGGAGAGAATCAAGAACTTGCTAATAGAATGATGCAAGCTGCAAGCATTGATGGCAACTATGAAAAGTTTAAAACTGAAATAGATCATTTAATCGATGTGGAAGATTGGGCTAATACGACAGTAAATGATATGGAAACAAAAACTACTTCAAAGAGTGATGAAGATTTATCTATCACAATTCTTGATATTATTGAAGCGGCTAAAAATGGAACAATGCGTGGAGAATCAAAAAAAATTGGTAGTGATAGAGACTTATTTAAAAAGGCTACTAGAGATGGTGCTAATGCTGCTATTTTAGAAAGAAAGAGAGAAGAATACAATAGAAGAGAAAGAATGAGAGCACAGCAACTTGATGATGCAGCTAAGAATTTTGGAAAATTTGCATTAGAAGCTGAAGGTTATAATGAAACACCTGCAAATATGCCAAGTGCAGAAATTACTTTAGATGGAATTACAAGAGACGAAATGAGAGAGTTAGCTAAAGAAAATTTGAAAGGGGCATTTTCGAATGCTGCAAAATTGGCTACAGATGTATTAGTTACTCCGGTAACTACAGTGGGAGGATTTGCAATTGGTGCAGCATTGACAGACGATTTTATGCCTGCAGAAGAAGCATTACTTGGTGCAGTTAGTGGAAATAAAATTGCATCTCAAGCAACAAACACAATTGAAACACTTTCTCATGAAAAAGATAGAAATAAAAAATTAGAAAAAATTAAAAAGGAAATAAACGCAAGAGTAAAAAGTGATGAAACTCAAAGATTAGAGGCTAGACAAGTTTTTGAAGACGCAAATGATAAGGCAAGAGATGGATTAGATGGAAGCCTTGTATTTACAGGTGCTAATGCTACAATGCACCTAGAGGCAGATGGAACGATATCTGCAACAATAAATATTAGAGCTCAGAATGCAGCTTTTGTACATATTAGCGAAAAGGCTCCAATTCCAAGTAGTGGATGGCAAGCTTATCAAGAAAGTGTTTATTATCAATTTGATGATAATAGTCCGGCAACTTATCATACGTTGTATATATATTTAAAAGATAGGTATGGAAACATTCAAGGTAAGAAAATTAGTGAAATTCATTTGTAATTGATTTGAGGTGGAAAGATGTCAGAAGATTTAAGTAAAATAGCATTAATGTCTGGAAAATTAAGTGGTACCAAAACATTAGACTTTGTATTAGAAAACTTAGAAGAACCTGATGAAGTTGAGAGCTTTTTAAAGAGCTTTATCAAACTGAAAATTGATTTTGATGTATCTAACGAACCGGTATATATTAATGATGATCAAGACTTTTTAGAACATTTAAATGAAATTGAAAACAGTGAATACATCAGTATATATGCAAATGAAAATTTTAGCAGGCTTTATATAACAGTTGATGTAAAAAAGACATATATCATTAGAATTAATAAAGTCAATAGTAATATCATTGCTAAGTTTATATCAAAAGAAAAGCCAATTAAATTTTCACTGAATTCTTTTAATTTTATTAAGTGGTGTGTTACTCAAAAAATAGATATGAGAAATATTTACGATATTCCAACGTATATAAAAATTTTAACAAATGAAGTAGATCCTTTTAAGACAATAGAGAATTATATAGAGCAGTATACACACTACAAACTTAGTGATGATGATAACGAGACAAATAGTATTATTATTGGAAATTTTATTTATGAATTTGGAAAGTTCTTGAATGAAAATGCTAAAAGATTTGGAATTGATTCAGTATGCAAATTAATTAATGAAAATAGCTATTATGAGGCAATCATGAATAAAGATTCAGATAGTTGTACAATAAAATTTGCTTATTCAAACTTAAAACAAGCTATTGATACAATTGTTGATGAAAAGGAAAAGGAATATAAAGAAAAGGCATATATCATTTCACCACTTGGTAGAATTGCCATTAAATATGGTCATAATGTTAAAGATATAATCGAGGAACTGTATGCAGAAGACATCTCTATTACAATTTTAAATGAATTGTATAACAATAATATACATGTCACATTAGATGCTGAAGATAATTATGTCGTAAATTGCAAATATAAAAATATTAGCAATGTTTTTTCATTAATTACAGCAATTTTAGATGATATCTTTTATACAATGTTTAAACAAACATTTGAGGCAACGATAAAATGTGAGGTGAAATGACATTGAGAAATATAAAGTTAACGATTGAATACGATGGAAAGAACTTTGCAGGTTGGCAGGTGCAACCTGGTAAAGAGAGTATTCAAAGCGAAATAGAAAGAGCTATTGCTGAAATTACAGGGGAAGAAGTTGAAATATTTGGTTCTGGTAGAACGGATGCAGGAGTACATGCACTAGGGCAGGTTGCTAACTTTCACACAAATTCGTTGATTGAAGTAGCTAAGTTTCCATATGCTATTAATGCTAAATTGAAGAAGAGTATTGTCATAAAAAATGCAGAAGAAGTGCCAGAAAGATTTCATGCTAGATACAATGTAAAAGAAAAAACATATAGATATGTTATTAACAATGATGAATTTCCATCAGCGTTAGATAGATATAGAGAATTTCATATTCCTTACAAATTAAATATTGAGAACATGAAGAAAGCTCTGACATATTTTAAAGGTTCACATGATTTTAAAAGTTTTATGTCTTCTGGAGGAAACAAAAAGAAAACGACAGTTAGGACGCTAACTAAATGTGAATTATTTCAAAAAGATGGAAAGATTATTATAGAGTTAACAGGTGATGGATTTCTTTATAATATGGTTAGAATTATTTGTGGAACTATTATAGATATAGGATTAGGAAAGATTAATCCTGAAGAGATACCAATGATAATTGAAAGCAGGGATAGAACAAAAGCTGGAAGGACTCTTCCACCGCATGGATTATATCTTAAAGAAGTAAGATATTAATATATTCTATAAAAAGAGGGGAATGTTATGAAAAAATATTTTATACTTTTTTTACTAATTTTATTAATATGCGTAAGTAATATTAATTATGCACAATCAAGAAAAATAGTAGTTCTTTTGAACAAAGAGGTAAAAATATACTATGATGATAAAATTCAACAATTTCAAAATGTAAAGGGAACAAAAGTCTATCCAATTACATATGGAGGTACCACCTACCTACCTTTAAGATCAATTTCTTCGCTGTTTAATGAAAAAATAAAATGGGATGGGACAACAAATAGCATATATTTAGGTGCAGGAGAAGTTGATAAAATTTCGTCAAAAGAAAATAAAGCATTTGTAAAAGGAAAAAACGAGAATATAGAAGTACTTCTTAATGAAGATTTAAAAATATATTATAATGGGAAAATTCAAGTGTTTAGGGATGTAAACAATAGAAGGGTATATCCATTATCATATGAAGGAGTAACTTATCTGCCAGTAAGAGCGACATCTAATTTGTTTGGAGCAAAAATTGATTGGAACATGGCTCAAAATGCGGTATTGATATCTCGTAAAACAAATAACACGAGTAATGCAAATAACACGAGTAAAACAGTAGCGGTAGCAGGAGTGATATTAAGCAACAAATCATTATCATTAAAGATAGGCGAAAGTGGTACATTGGTAGCAAAAGTTACACCAGCTGATGCAACAAATAAAAATGTAACATGGACAAGTTCAAATGCTGGCGTTGCAAGTGTATCAAATGGTAAGGTTACAGCAGTGAAAGAAGGAACAGCAATTGTTACAGCTAGCACATTAGATGGGGCTAAAAAGGCAAGTTGTTTGGTAACAGTAACGAGTTCAGCGACAAAGACGACAGCAGTTGTAGGAGTGATACTAAATAGACAAACGTTACCATTAAAAGTAGGAGAGCGTAGTACATTAGTAGCAACAGTTACACCAGCTGATGCAACAAATAAAAATGTAACGTGGATAAGTTCAAATGCTGGTGTTGCAAGTGTATCAAATGGCACAGTTACAGCAGTAAAAGAAGGAACAGCAATTGTTACAGTCAGTACAGCAGATGGAACTAAAAAAGCAAGTTGTTTGGTAACAGTAACAAGCTCAGCACCAAAAACAATAGCAGTTGCAGGAGTGATACTGAATAGACAAACGTTACCATTAAAGGTAGGGGAGCATAGCATATTAGTAGCGACAGTTACACCAAATAATGCAACAAATAAAAATGTAACATGGACAACTTCAAATGCTGGTGTTGTAAGTGTATCAAATGGTGCAGTTACAGCAGTAAAAGCAGGAACAGCAATTGTTTCAGTCAGTACAGCAGATGGGGCTAAAAGAGCAAGTTGTTTGGTAACAGTAACAAATCCTGTACCAAAAACAATAGCAGTAACAGGAGTATCATTAAATAAACAAACATTATCATTAAAGGTAGGAGAAAGCAATACATTAGTAGCCACAGTCGTACCAAATGATGCGACAAATAAAAATGTAACATGGTCAAGCTCAAACTCAGATATTGCAAGTGTATCAAATGGTACTGTTACGGCATTAAAAGAAGGAACAGCAATTATTACAGTCAACACAGTAGATGGAAATAAAAAGACTGGATGTGTAGTATCGGTAACAAAGCCAACCCCAAAAACAATAGCAGTAACTGGAATATCACTTAATAAACAAACATTATCTTTAAAAGTTGGAGAGAGAAGTACATTGGTAGCAACCGTTACGCCAAGTGATGCAACTAATAAAAGAGTAACTTGGACAAGTTCTAATACAAATGTTGTAAGAGTATTAAATGGCGCAGTTACGGCAATGCAGGAAGGAACAGCAATCGTTACAGTAAGCACAGTAGATGGAGCGAAAAAGGCAAGCTGCAAAATAATGGTAACCAAGCAAACAGCAAAAACGGTAGCGGTAAAAAAAGTATCCTTAAATAAGCAAGCAATATCATTAAAAGTTGGTGAAAATAGTACATTAGTAGCAACCGTTTCTCCAAGTAATGCAACGAATAAAAATGTAACGTGGACAAGTTCAAATACAAGTGTTGCAACAATATCAAATGGAAAAGTTACTGCGTTAAAAGCTGGTACGACAACGATAACAGTGAAAACTGTAGATGGCTCTAAAACAGCAAGATGTACCATAAATGTTATTCAGAAGGTAGATAATATTAGATTTCAAAATCCTATAAGAGTTGGAAATGATGTATTGTATGGGGCAGATCCTTGGGTTATACAAAGTGGTGGTTATTATTATTTTACTTGTACGAGAGGAAATGCAATTGAAATTAGCAAAACTAAAAACTTGCAAGATATAGGTCAAAACTTCAAAAAAGTATATACTAGTCCTAAGAATGCTACAATATGGGCACCAGAGTTACATTATATTAATGGCAAATGGTATATCTATTATACAGATCTTGAAAAAAATGAAGAAGGAAAATATGGTACTAATAGAAGACTTTATGTGTTACGTGCTAAAACTTCAGATCCTTATGGTGAGTATCAATATGTGGGAAAAGTATATGATAAGAAGCACGACTTCTACGCTATTGACGGAACAGTTTTGCAATGGAATAATGAACTTTACCTATTATGGTCTGGTTGGGATAGTAAGAATTGGCATGATTGGATGTATCATAGAATTTATATTGCAAAACTAAATAAGGAGAAGCCTTGGATAATTGAAGGGGATAGAGTAGCAATTGCGAAATCAGAAAAATCATGGGAAAAGAATGGTGGATATGTTTTAGAAGCTCCAGAGGTATTAATTAAAAATGGTGTTTTACACATTATTTATTCTGCTTCAGGTGCAAAGAGTGATAAATATTGTTTAGGAATGTTGACTTATAAAGGAGGAAATCTATTAAGAGCATCTTCTTGGGAAAAAGCGTCTAAACCTTTATTTGAATCAGGAAATGGTGTGTATTCTCCTGGACATTGCAGTTTTACAAAGTCACCAGATGGAAAAGAGGATTGGATTGTTTATCATGCAGCTTATAAAAAAGGTGATTCTAGTAAAGGATTAAGAAATATTAGAATGCAGAAATTTACATGGAATGGAACGACACCAGTTTTTGGAAAACCAGTTGCAAACGATTCTTATAGTGATGCACCAAGTCAATAGAAAGAATAATAAAACCGCTTATTTTCATTGAAAAATAAGCGGTAATTTTTTTGGTGGAGATGAGGAGAATCGAACTCCTGTCCGAAGACTCTTTCACATAAACTTCTCCGAGTGCAGTTTGTCTTTTTATTTCCTCAATAAATTACCGACAAACAGGTCAGTTATTGAGTAGTTTCTAAAATACCCACTACTATAGAAACGTCTAGTAGTTTTGTTTCCACTTTAATCGACGCCTTAGCTTAGCCAAGTGGCACACTAAGTAAGACGTAGCTGAACTTAGGCAGCTAAAGCAACTTTATTGTTGTTAATTATTTTTAATTCTCACATTTTTTAGATGGCCAAGTGAGAATCCATCACTCGCTATTCATGCTGCTAAGTTTCCGTCGAAACCATTGCATCCCCATTGCAATTATTATAGCAAATTTTTTAAATTTAATCAAGCTAACTAAATTACAATTTGTCGGTTAGGCCTTTGGGGACGGAGACGGAGGATTTTCGACCAATAGGGACGGAGGATTTTGGCTTTTTTTCGACCAATAGGGACGGAGGATTTTGGCTGAATGCACAAT